>NZ_JAMPKJ010000049.1 GCF_039962115.1 Funiculus sociatus GB2-C1
GTATTTCATCAGATATTCTTATGAATCAGACTGCGTGATCGCTCACCCGTTTTTTGCGAGCGCCTTTGTTTAGACCCCATATTACCTCAGCATCGACTTTTGCAAGAGGTCTATTACTGACGCTGGAACCTTTAACAGAATTTGAACACCAGGAAATCCTACAAATTTGCAATTTATTTCGTGATTACTACGCAGAGGGGAAAATTTCCGAGGGGCAAGTTAAGTTCTTATTCGTCGCTCGGCTGATGTGGTTGGCTGGGTTCTATCAGCCTAGTATTAAGATAACCCTAGAAGAAGGGATTGCTGATATTTCCATCGAAGATGAAGAAACCATCATCAAAGGACGGATGGATATTTTAGCAATAAATAAAACTCAAACAACAACAGATACACTTTTCTGGATTTTGGTGATTGAGACAAAAAATAGTAGTATTAACGCATTAGAGGGTTTACCTCAATTGCTCGCTTATGCTTATAAAAGTCTGGAGTATCAAGAATCAGTTTGGGGGTTGACAACGAATGGAATGGATTATCGTTTCGCGTATCTACAGCAAGGAATTTCCCCAACCTATCAACTATTACCAGCACTGAACTTGATTGACTCTGAACCTTCAATCCAATTGCTGCAAGTTCTAAAAGCAATCTGTAAGTTAGAAAACATTGCAACGCCTGTTGAGGCAGTATCTTGAAGTACGTTAACTCCCTCGCGCATCCTCCACAACTAATCTGTAGTCGCGCTCAGCTATGATTCTTGTATTAAGATAACGACCAGCAGCGTGAAACCAGATGACTCCGACGCTATTGAACAATCGCTATCGCATCATCCAGGCGTTGGGAACAGGCGGTTTTGGCGAAACCTTTCTGGCGGAAGACACGCATATGCCTTCCCGTCGTACTTGTGTCATTAAGCAACTCAAACCCGTCACCAACAACCCCCAAGTTTATCAAATCGTTCTTGAACGATTTGGTAGGGAAGCGGCAATTTTAGAAGAACTGGGTGAGTGTAACCAGCAAATTCCCCGGCTATATGCCTACTTTGCGGAAAACGAGCAATTTTATTTAGTTCAGGAATGGGTTGAAGGTGTCACCCTGAATCAAAAATTACAACAGCAGGGAATTTTCAGTGAAAATTTAGTTAAGGAAATGCTGGTAAATATTTTGCCAGTTTTAGACTATATCCACTCTAAAGGAATTATCCACAGAGATATTAAACCCAGCAATATTATTTGGCGAGAAAGGGATGGCAAACCCGTTTTAATTGATTTTGGTATCGCTAAAGAAATGATGAATACTGTCGTGGATGCCAAAGGGGAAATTACTAACTCAATTGCCGTCGGTACGTTGGGTTTTATGCCTTCAGAACAAGCGGCAGGTAAACCAGTATATTCTAGTGATTTATATAGTTTAGGATTGACGGCGATTTATCTGCTTACCGGGAAACGTCCGCAAGATTTGCAGACAAATCTGGAGACGGGGGAAATGAATTGGCGCACCGATGCTTTAGGGAGCCAAATTGCACCAATTTTAGATAAAGCGATTTGCTACCATCCACGCGATCGCTATCCGACCGCTAAAGCAATGTTAGCAGCTTTGCACTCTCAAGATCGGGTTCTGCCAAAACTTCCAATAACCATCCCGCCTTCTGAGAAGGAAACGATTAACCCGGCAGATATAGAAACCGCACCCGTTTCTATTCCTACTATTAGTCAAAAAGCACCAGCGCCTAAAATCACCTACAGCCAACAAGGATATCGCAACCGCCAGATATTACTTAACAAGGTAAAAAATTACTGGGTTAAAGGTGTTTTAGAAACTTCCTTACACGGTAAAGCATTAATTGAGCTAGGTTTAGAAAAACGCCTTGATGCTTTAGATCGTCCTTGGGGTATGGTCTGGGAAACTCCCGATCAAGCCCGAGAAACTCTATCTAATAATATCAGAATTAGCGATTTATTCCAACAAATGGGAATCGGGCGATCGCTTTTAATTTTAGGCTCTCCAGGTTCAGGCAAAACAACAACGTTACTAGAACTTACCCGCGATTTAATTGCAAGTGCTGAACAAGACACCAATCAGCCAATTCCGGTAATATTTAACCTCTCTGCTTGGACAAAGGAGAAGATAAAAATTGCTGATTGGCTAGTTCGAGAACTCAACACGAAATATCAAGTTTCCAAAGAGATTGGCAAAGCCTGGATTAAAAATCAACAATTAATTTTGCTACTAGATGGGTTAGATGAAGTTAGCACTAAACTGCGAGAAAACTGTGTAGAGGCGATTAATAAATTCTGTCAAGAATACGGAGAAACCGAAATAGTAGTTTGTAGCCGAATCAAAGATTACGAACTATTATCAAACCGCCTGAGATTTCAAGGTGCAGTCTTCATTCAACCACTAACTCTAGAGCAAATTCATCAATATCTGAAGAATGCAGGTTCAGAACTTGACGCAGTGAACACAGCGCTGGAAGCAGATACCACGCTGCAAGAATTAGCCAAGTCACCTCTGATGCTCAGTATTATGACTTTCGCTTATCAAGGAATGTCAATTACAGAATTGCCAGGAATGAACTTGGAAGAACGCCGCCAACACCTATTTGATAAGTATATTGATAGAATGTTTGAGCGTCGAGGCATTAATAATAAATATTCAAAAGAGCAATCAATCCGCTGGCTGAGTTGGCTGGCGCAAAGACTCTCTCAGCAGTCGCAAACTGTATTCTTAATAGAACGACTACAACCAAATTGGCTACAGAAAAAAAGACAAAAATTAATTTATGCGATTAGTATTTGGCTTACTTTTATCCTTTTGGCTGCAACAATAGGCGAACTACTTCTACCTACCAGTAAAATGATTTTGCTGCTAATTTCGAGTGGGTTAGTTTTTTGGTTTATTTTTGGTGTCTCTCGCATCAAAACTGTTGAAAATCTCAAATGGTCATGGAAAAAAGGTATTGATAGTCTGATTCGGGGGATAATTTTTGGCTCGATTTTGGGGCTGATTGTCAAACTCACTTATCACATAATTTTTAACCCGCTGCATTGGAAGATTTTTTATCCTCAGTTTATAAGTTTACAGCTATATTCTTGGACTCGCGGCATAGTTTTTGGGCTAAGTATGGGGCTAATTTATGGTTTAATTAGTGGTTTAACTGCTCCTAGCATTCAAATACGGACGGTTCCTAATCAAGGGATTCGGCAGTCTGGCAAAAATGCTGTCGTTTTTGGTTTAATTGGCTTGATTGTGTTAGGAATAGCGGCTAATATATTGCGTTGGTCTGCTTGGTATTGGGGAATTTTTGGTTTATCGTTTGGGGTAGCAGCAGGTGGCGGGGAAGCTTGCGTTAAACACTTTGTCTTGAGAGTTATTCTATATTGCAGTGGTTCTATTCCTTGGAATTATGCCCGTTTTCTCGACTATGCCACTAAGCGCATTTTTTTACAAAAGGTTGGCGGCGGTTATATTTTTGTTCACCGGCTGTTGTTAGAACATTTTGCCCAGAAATAATTTTCTTATTTAGTTGAGTAGGGGAATTTATATTTTAAACTTTTAATTGCTTATAGCTTGGTTCGTAAATAGCGATCGCTTCCTCTTTACCCTTCACCTTCACTGACTTATCTACCAATCGCAACGAGAAGGTTTCTGGGTGGTACAAACTATTTACCACTGACTCTGTTACCAAAATCTGACAGTCATACTGCTTAGTTAAACCCTCAACGCGAGAGGCTAAATTCACCACATCGCCAACCACAGTAGAGTCAATGCGCGAGTTAAATCCCACCGTACCCATCACCACCTCACCGCGATGGATGCCGATACCGACTGCGATCGCAGGCAAACCTTTTTCTATTCGCTCCTCATTAAAAAGAGACAGTGTCCCCTGCATTAAAATTGCTGCACGCAGAGCGCAATCAGTTGCTTCATCATCGAACAATGCCATGATCGCATCGCCAATATATTTGTCAATAAAGCCGCCACTTTTCTCAATCGGCCATCCCATACATTCCAAGAAATCATTCAAAAACGAAAACGTCTCGAATGGTGTCATTTGTTCCGCCATTGAACTGTAATTTCGGATATCGCAAAACAAAATCGTCATAGTTCGCGTCGCCGATACACCCACCTGAATATTTTCAATTCCCTCTGGTGCAATAACTGAAAGAAATTTATCCGGCACGAACCGCTCAAACGATTCCAAAGTCTTGTGCAACTTACTAAACGATGCTTGCAACGCTGCCGACATCTCGTTAAAAGACTTTGCTAAATCTCCGATTTCATCTGACAAGTTAATTTCCGCACGATGCTGTAAATCTCCAGCGGCAATTCTGGCAGCACTCACCTGCAAACGCTGCACCGGATCGCTCAACCGCTTTGCCAGAATATAGGCACACACTAAACTAACGGCGAGTCCCACAAAACCCACTAACACAGCCTGATTTATTGCATAGACAACAGCACGGTTAATTTGCTGTGAGGACATCCCGATCCGCAAAGTGCCAATTGTTTCACCCGATACCAGTTTGATGTCCGAACTTACTTCTATAAATCGTTCGCCACGCTTCGCTCGCACACGCCCCAAGAACTTGATATCCCGCAGAACAAATGTTTCTACAGCATGAGACTGCCGTGATTTTAGCGCCGCATTCGTCACCTCTACTGGAACAATATCTGGAATATACTGGTTTTGGAAATCGCTGGGCGACGAGGCAAGAATCTGATTTTTTTTCCGGGCATCAGAAACAAGAATGTATAAAAAATCCTGATTTTCCCTCATCAATAAATCCAGATCCACGCGGATTTGACCCCAATTTTCTTCAGAGAGTTCGTTACCCAAAGCATAAGCTGACAGCTTAACTAAGGACTTTGCTTGACTCTGCTGCTGCTGACGGTAGAGGTTACTCTCGGTATTCGCCCAAATCCAGACTATGGAGCCAACCAGTCCGACGATCAACAGCGTCGTGGCGGTCATAAATTGGGTGTGGATTGAGCGGAAAGCAAAAACTTTCATCCGGCTTTATTTATAACATTCTGTTTTGGTTTAAATACAACTAGCGTCATTTGGCAATCTGAGCAAGAGTTGGGACTTGGTTTAGGTAATAGGTTGCTTCTAATTATCTATAGCAGTCTTTGCAGGGTTGTGAAGCTTTTTTCCGTTTGTAGGTAGGCTCTTTTTTCCTACGAATTACAACCTATTACCTATGCTGCCTAAGCTCTTCTTTATAGAAGAATGAGGCTTGCTATGCTTAGGTAAGTTAACTTGTTGAATCAGTTTCTTTTTTAGGTTTATTCAACTCCCTGCATTTAGCTTCAGCCTCTTTATACGCTTCTGAATACTTTTTACTGCCCATAATTAAATTTCCGTAATACTCATGTGGTAAAGCATCATAAACAGGCAGTGGCTCATCATCTGGATAATCTTCTTTAGCTTCTTCTACTGCTGCAACAAGTTTCTTCACAGTTAAATGTTGTGCCGGAAAGTAGAAAAATTGTTCTGCATTTTTATTGAGGTGTGGCAGTGTGGGATCGACAATACAAGTCTCAAGCTCAATCCAACTATGCTCAATCGGCCTGTATGGCTTCCCATCCCCAACTAAAAATCCTTGTACATACATACATCCTTCAGTTAATAATGCCGCTTTGTAAGCATTATTAAAGGGATCTTTTGCTTTGCTTTTAATGCGCTCGGAAAGTTCTTTTGAGAGGGTTTCATCTAATGGTTTGCTCATCGGTAATCCTTAAAAGAAATTGAAATTTTGATTTTTTTTTGTATAGTATAACTCAGTATTTTATTGTTTCTATGTCGAAGGCTACTATCAGCAAAGTAAAAGTTAACATTATACATTGGGGGAGAAAAATTCTTACTTAGATTATATTTCAAAGCTTTCGTTTGATTGATAGGATAATTTATATTGCCATGAACCTATTAGAGATTATGTATAGCAATTCAAGGGTTGGGTGTAATACATCTGTAGGGGCATGGCATTGCCATGCCCTTACCAAGGCAGCATGAACATCAGAACCGCGATATATCCATCCAACCGAGAAACGCTGTACAAATACATCTAATGGTTGAGAAACTGTAGCAGCCCGATTTAATGGGTAAAAGCTACCTTTTGTAGAAAATAGTTTCCGCCAATTCAGCAGGCTCCATAAAGGGTAAAAAGAGAATTTCATAAATGAATTAGGATTACTATTTGCTCGGTACAATCTAGTTAACATCTATCAAAGTTTTACCTTATGGGGTAGCCATAGTTCGGTATTAATTCCTATTAGGGATAAAAACCTTCTAAGAAAGTCACCCATCGCTGTCTATTCAAAGGGCGCGAAAACCCCGCCCCTGCTTGACACTCAGAACTAAAAGCCAGCGTCAATGGCCCCCCCATTTTTGCGGGGATCGGTTCTTTGTCATTTCCCCATCTGGTCGCCACCAGAATCTCACACTCGCGCAAATCGGTTGCTGCCAAGCGGACTGGATTGGAGGGGTCATGGTAAATTGGTGCCTTCCCGCGAACTACAATTTCCCCATTGGCGGGCAGATGGATACCTGCGAAGGCTAGAACATCGCGTACACGCACCCCGTGAAGTTTGACTTCGCCGTTGGGCCAACCCATTCTGTAGCCGACATTTTCCAAAATTGTAACTTGGGGAAGTTTATCAAGAGCGGCTAAGTCTAGTTCGCGCGTTCCTACACGTAATTTTACTGGTTCAGTACCAATTATCATGTGGGTAACGTAAAACGCCCAGGATAGTTCGTTATACTTTTTTTTCAAATTAGGGTATTGCGTATGCGGAATGACTAAATAAATAGGGCCGCCTTGATCGCGGGGAATTGGTTTGCCATTTTTAGCGATCGCTAAAGTAATCGGGTAGGCAAGCAAATCCTTCAAGCTGATTGTCGCTTGGTAGCCGTCAAAGCAGACAAAAGTAATATCTGTAATATCCGACGCGATCGCTAACTTTTTCAATAGTGTAGATACACGGATGCCCCGAAAGTCGAAAATCTCCTCTTGGTTGAGTACGGCATGAGGCTCTGTAGTTTTTACATGATTTCTTGCCAATGCCTGTAGCTGTTGCCAGCTCAATGTCACCGCTTTGCCCTTGGCCATTTGCCCCTCAATAACCAGATTCCACTCCTCCGGTGAAGTTTTGGTATTGGCTTTCACCATCTGGGCGTTGAGAGCGATCGCTTCAGTTCGCCAGGACTCCAGCTGCTTATCCGTTGGCTGATTTGTACAAGCTCCAAGGCAGACAATACTTGTCACTAGCGGTACTAGAGCCAAATTTTTCCCCACGTTTGGATTCAACCGCATTTAAAGAATACTTCTTTAGGTAGTTTACCGAAAAGCGATCGCTACTGTAACTACAGCGACTTAACTCTTTTTAACACAGTTACCTCAAGTCATCCGGGAAAATACCAAGTCAGTAAGCTATTTAGAATATTCTCCTTCTAAGGAATAAAAAGGTGATAGAAAATAGGAGATAGAGGTTAGGAGGTAAGGAGAAAATTACTTAGAACTGTAAGTTTTATCCTTCCTACCACCTACTACCAAATTTCTTAAAACTGCCGCAAAAAGCGCAAATCGCTGCTGTACATCCGACGCACATCATCAATTTGATGCAGCACCATTGCGAAACGCTCAGCACCGAAACCAGCGGCAAACCCAGTATAAACTTCTGGATCGTAACCCACCTTCTTCAGCACATTGGGGTCAACCATACCGCAGCCCATTACTTCTAACCAGCGTCCCTGCCATTGCACATCGACTTCCGCCGAAGGTTCGGTGAATGGGAAATAACTGCCCCGGAAACGAATCGGTAACTCAGCACCAAACATCTCCTCTAAAAACACCTTAATAGTGCCTTTAAGGTCTGTAAAAGTTAGCCCCTGATCAACTGCCAAAATTTCTACTTGGTGGAAGACGGCCGAATGGGTCGCATCTACCGTATCTCGTCGGTAACAGCGTCCTGGTGCCACAATCCTGATTGGCGGCTCATTTTCTTCCATGTAGCGAATCTGCACCGAAGAAGTATGCGTCCGCAGCAGATTGCCATCCGGCAGGTAGAAGGTATCCTGCATATCGCGGGCAGGGTGGTCTGCCGGGGTGTTCAGCGCCTCAAAATTGTAGTAGTCTGTCTCCATCTCCGGCCCTTGGGCGACGGTGTAGCCAAGACCAACGAAGATATCTACAATGCGGTCAATTGTACTGTTGAGCGGGTGCTTGCGACCGAGGGGGCGGTAAACTCCTGGCATAGTGACATCCAGGGTTTCCGATTCCAATGCGGCTTGGATTTGGGCTTCCTGCAAGTTTGTCCGCTTGCGATCCAGGTCATTTTGCAGCGCTTCTTTGACTTCGTTTGCTAAAGCACCAATCCGGGGGCGATCGCTTGCGTCTAATTTACCCAAACCCCCTAATACTTTGGACAGCTGCCCTTTCTTACCCAGGTAGCCGACTCGAAGTTCCTCTAGTTGTGCAAGAGTAGAAGCAGCAGCGATCGCATTCGTCGCATCCTGTTTAAGCGCGGCTAGTTGAGCCTCAAGCTCCGAAAGCGTAGTGGTCATTTTCTACAGACAGTCTTCAGTTTGGCATCTTTGCTTGAGTTTAACGCGATTTGACTCATTCATCTGCATTCATCTATTACAAGCTGCGGTGCAAAATAGAATTTGACTCCTCCTGTAGTAAGTTAATGAAACTGTTAATCAGCAACGATGATGGCATCTTCGCCTTGGGCATTCGCAATCTCGCCAATACCCTCGCCGAAGCCGGACACGATGTCACCGTAGTATGCCCCGACCGGGAACGGTCTGCCACTGGTCACGGTCTTACCTTGCACGACCCCATCCGCGCTGAAGTCGTCGAGTCGATTTTTCACCCCACAGTCAAAGCCTGGTCTTGTTCGGGAACTCCCTCGGACTGCGTAAAACTGGCGCTAGGTGCTTTGCTCGATGCACCCCCCGATTTTGTCTTATCTGGGATTAACCACGGCTCTAACCTTGGCACTGATGTCTTATACTCAGGCACAGTTTCAGCGGCGATGGAAGGCGTAATAGAGGGAATTCCCAGCATCGCTTTTAGTCTGACGAGTTACACCTCAAGGGAGTTTCAAACCGCTGCCAAATTTGCCAAAATCCTCATGGATAAGTTAAGCTTGCAGCCGCTACCAGAGGCGATGTTACTCAACGTCAATGTGCCACCTGTGAAATGGGAAGATGTTGCGGGTGTCGCCCTGACTCGTCAAGGGATTCGTCGCTATTTTGATATTTTTCAAAAGCGGGTAGATCCACGCGGCAAAACTTACTATTGGTTAGCTGGTGAAGCTTTGGAAGAAGTTGAACAACCTGAAGATCCGCTTTTACCCAGTCACATAGAAACCGATGTGCAGGCAATTCGGAAAAACTACATTACCGTAACGCCCTTGCAATATAACCTCACCTATGCTGCTGGAGTTCGCAGTTTGCAGGAATTCAAGATTTTTGAGCTTTGAGGAACTTTGTCCACCCTCACCCGCGACTCCGATCCGCTCAAGCGGTCTCAGAGATTATCCTCGTTCCCAGCCTCTGACTGGAAGGGGCAACCATTTTTTTTCGTTTGCCTTTTTTGGTGCGGTTATCACGCTAAAATATTAGTACAAATGTACTAAAAATAGTAGTACACTGTAGTCAAGGAGTTGCAGTCAAAGACACGTTAAGTGTATCGCCTGTGGTGAGAGGAAGAAAGCAAAGGAAACCCTACTTCGACAAAAAGCGAGAATGGTAAATGGGTACTCAGCTTATTTGATTTTACTCAGGCCTTATAGCAATTCAAGGGTTGGGTGCGATACATCTGTAAGGGCATGGCATTGCCATGTCCCTACCAAGGTGGCGAAAACAAAACAACCGCGATATATTCCACCCAGCCCAGAAACGCTATATTTACTGACACAACGGCTGCAAACCCTACAGCTTAACCGTTTGTCAGCCTTTTGAAAAAGCTTTCACGTACAAGCAAATAGCACTCGCTTTCATCGGGTGTAACTGATCCTAATCTCTTTAAAGCGATATTCCCGATTGTATCAACTAGGGATTACTGCCTAGATTTATTGTAAGTAATTGGCAGGAACAGCGTAGTACGGAGTCCGAGGCGAAGCGATCGCATTCCAAATAAATATTCTTCCAAAAAACTAAATAAACCACATCTTTCTAAGAGCAGCCAGCCTGCCAAAGTCCTGTATTACCCAACAATGAGCCATCAAGGAGGTAAAGAAGATGATGAAGGAGTTTAAAGCCCCGTCTCTCGTGCTGCAATATCTGCTGGCAGGTTGCTGTCTGTTAACCAGTGGCTACCTATTAGCCACTCTCAACTTGCCTTTCAATCCGACCTCGGCACTTAAGGAACGGCAATCAGTACGTAGCACCACCGCCTGCACAGAAATTGTAAAGCCGAAGGCGACGCTATCGCGATCGCAATTAGCACGACTCTTAACAGTACCTGAGCGCAGCTCTCGGCGCAACGTGCAACAAATCGTCAAAGAGCCTTATTGCCGCTTGCCGAATGTGAGCATTCGAGCAGGAGCCAAAACCGAGCGCGAAATTCACCCTTTGGCGTTTGATCCGCAAACATCGCTAGTCGTTCTTTATGAAGGAGAAACCTATGTGGGATATGGTTTTAAACGTCCTTAAAGACGAAAGGGCGATCGCATTCTCGATAGTGCTACTGACAGCTTTTGGCTGTACCCCAGCCTCAATGACAGAATCCCCCAGAGACATCCAGCTGTCCCAGAAGTGGGAACTGCAACCGGGGGATGTGGTGGCGGGTCGTCAGGTGCTGGGCGGTCTTGGTGACATCTCACTTGCCTTGAACGGCGATGCTATCTATGCGCCGTTTGATGGTCGGGTGCAGCCGTACAAACCAAATTGCGTAATTTTCTCTAGCGAGGAGATGCCCGTTTACCTGTTTCGACTGTGCGGACTAAACCAGCAACATTTTGGATTTCGGCGTGCTGGTCAAGCCCTCGGTACTGGCGACGAATTGCGCTTGGCTCTGCTTACTAAGCAACCTGATGGTCGCTGGGCGATAGTTGAGCCTTCCAAAAAGATTATCGAAAAAATGTTACAGCCATCCTAAAAGTACCCAGACTTTGTTCGCCCTTGACTTTAGTCGTTCGCCGTTTTTACGACCAAAGGACAAAACCATGAAACTTAAGCTCATCAAAATTATTGCCAGTTTTCTAATGCTGGTGCTGGGAAGCCAATCGGCTCTAGCCGATGAAGTTTTGTTGGATTTTTCTGATCCAGATGCAAATGTTGTGCTTGCCACTCCTGAACCTACCCCGACTGCATCCAGCCAAGAGGCTCTTTCCCATAGCCCTAACCGGGTGGGAGAGAATTCAACTAACCTGTTTTCTGCACCACAAAACCTTAGTAAAACAGGAATTTCAGAGAAAGGGTCGCTTTTTGAGAGCCGTGCTAACCCATCTCCTCCCGATCCTGTCGAGCTAAAATTCGAGGTGGAACCTGCTGCGCCTTCACCGAAAGTTATCCCAAAACCTGAGAAGCCATCAGTCAAAACTGACACTAAAAAGCAGCGATTCTCAACTTCCGCCGCCGTACTATTTGCCAATCGGAAATCCCCAGGAAGTATCGCAGTGGGAGCAGCAGAAGGCAACCTCACCCCTTCTGGAAAAGCCACATCACTGTATTCTGGTCATACAGATCCAGGCAACCACGTTGTAAATAGAGGCTTTTGCAGCTGGAACCGCGCCAAGAATCTAACTGTACAACAAGCCGATCGGCGTTGTCTAAAGGCACTACAACGTCAATCAGCTAAGACAGAGCGATCGCTTTTCCGTGTAGGTATCGACCCAAAGATTGACTACCATGCTTTAGTCAACGGAACTGATTTGTGGAATCAATCCAACTCCGCCGGCCCCAGATTCGCTCGTGCGTACCAGAAAGCTTTGAAAAAAGGACTCACGGGGAAGAAAGCTTTAGTTAATGCGCGAGTCGAAGCATTTCGCAATCCAGCCGGAAAGCTAGATGCAAGTGGACTATTTGGCATCTGTGTCAGAGAGTCTTATTATAAGAACAAACTGCGCGGATATAGACCTTACTCAGAATCTTGGCGCTGGAGTTGCATTGCCCTCGATCAAGGACGACGAGTCGGGATAGTAAGGAAAGCCTTAAAAAGCAACATTGGAGCGATCGCGCAACAAGTAGAAAGCGATACCCAGGCGCGTAGGCGCACAGGCGCACAGGAGACGTTTTCCCAATCTCCAATCCCTACAGACGCTCCTGTTTCCGATGAGAATCAGCTAGATTTCACCGTTCCTGACACCGGGAAGTCTACTCAAAGCCTACCCGAAAGCCGAGACAAGTCAGAGCCAGGATCACCATTACCTGATCCCGTAGGGTTAGACTTTGAACCAATAACAGAGCAAGTCAGCATCGTACCAACTCAACCCATTATTACTGAGTCGGTTACTGATGATCCACCCAATCTGAGAAAGACACCCAAAATTGGGGATAAAGTTGCAGGATACAGAGTGACATCCCGTTACGGAAAGCGGATTAATCCGATTAGTGGGCGATCGCATTTTCATGGTGGCGTAGACTTGGCAACTCCCAGGAACACCAACATCTACGCTATTGGCAAACTTGGAACTAAGACAACTTTGAAATGTTGGGAAGACATCAAAGGCGGAGGATTGGTAGCGACGATGACAACTCCCAGTTTCCCGTCAAGGAAGTTTGACGCTCTGCACTTAGCTTGGTGTAAAGCGATCGCAAATGGCCCCAAGATTAAGGTAGATGCTGGGTCAATTGTCGGCGGTACTGGTAACACCGGACACAGCACTGGCCCTCATCTACATTTCCAGGTGCGCGATGCTGAAACAAGCAAGAAAATTTCTCCATCCAAAAGACAAATTTCCTGGGTTTTAACCGGAAAGCAACCTAAATTATCGGTAGATTAATACCATTCCCCTAATTTCAAAGACCGCGAAGGCGGTCTTTGTTTATGCGGTTGCGACTTTGGTCGTCAGGCGTTTTTACTAACTTGTTCACATCCTTAAATGATTGGTATGAATATCATGAAAAATTTCAAATTAATTCAAGTAATAGTAATTTACCTTTTACTAGGACTTGCTAGTAGTTGTTCTTCAGATAATCTCTCTAAAGCCCCAGTGGAATCCCCCGCTTCTTTGAATGTTGCCGAGCAACCTGTTGTGACGGAGAAAGAAAATACAGATAAGAAAGGCGAAAGCAATGAACAAGAAGCTGCGCGTGATATAACTTACAACCCTATAACACCTGAAGATAATGATGCTGTTAAAGATCAGAAGTCATTTATTGCACATATTAGGTATGTAAATATTCCTTATTGGGTTAGGAAGTCCTTTTTTGATAAGGGATTAAACAAAACTTATAATATTCATTTTAGAGATATCCGACAGCTATATTTGCGGGGTGACTTTAACGGAGATAATAAAATAGATATTGCTCTAATGCTCGCAGAGAAAAAGCCTCAAGGTGAAACACAGTTTTTTAATCTGGCGATGGCAATTTTTCATGGTGGAACCAAAGAAGTTATTTTAATCAACAAAGAGCTTGGTGCTGATGATGTTTGGGAAGTTATTCCAAGAGCTGAGGCTGCTAAATATAATGCCTCGATTCCCTCGTCTTGGAAACAAGGAGAGGGGATTTCTCTCTCCAAAGCAGCATCATCCAGTAGATTATTCTATTGGGATGGCAAGCAATACACTTATTATGCAACCAGTGATTAAGGTTTAACTTAAGAGGGCGTTTAATCCCATTTTATTTTCTTAAGGCTAAGCATTTGATACCCCAAACCCCCCTAAAAAAGGGGGGCTATTGTTAAGTATTTTTTGCATGAGAACCCAGCGGCTTAGCCGGGCGCGATCGCATAGTGAACCAGTTGGCTGATGCGGTGACGCAGAGTTTCTAAACCCAGGCGATCGCTTGCGGAAATAAACACCCCTTGGGGAAACTCCTCTTTTGCCAGTACCAGAGTATCGCCATCCACTTGATCCATCTTGTTAAAAACAATCAACGATGGCCCCGGCGTTACTGGCATTTCTGACAAAATCGCCATCACAGAACGAATCTGGCTTTGCCAAGCTGGATGAGACAAATCCACCACATGAAGCAGCGCATCCGCTTCTGTCACCTCTTCCAATGTGGCACGGAAAGCATCCATCAAGGAAGGCGGTAACTCGTGAATAAATCCCACTGTGTCTGTAATCACAATCTGCTGCGCCTCGTCTGTCACCGCATCGGGTATGACTAAACGCCGCGTAGTCGGGTCTAGAGTTGCAAACAACTGGTCTGCTGTGTAAACTTCAGCATTAGTTAGCACATTCAGCAACGTAGATTTACCAGCATTGGTATATCCAACTAAGGCAATTGAAGGAACATCCTGATGTTGCCGTTGTAAACGTAAGCGGGAACGGTGCGCTTGCAGCTGGTTCACTTGCTGTTGCAGTCTGGCAATGCGACGCTGAATTCCCCGGCGCTCAGTTTCTAACTTGGTTTCACCAGGCCCCCTAGTACCGATACCGCCACCGAGTCGAGACATCGCTTGACCGCGACCAGTCAGGCGCGGCAGCATATATTCCATTTGCGCCAATTCTACCTGCAACTTACCAGCACCAGACTGAGCGCGTTGGGCAAAAATATCCAAAATCACCTCAGTCCGGTCTACCACGCGGATACCAGTCTGAGTTTCCAGATTGCGGACTTGCGCGGGTGAGAGGTCGCGGTCAAAGACGATCAGGTTAACTCCCAGTGTTTGTGCAGTCAGGGCAATTTCTTGCACCTTACCTTCCCCAACCACGGTCTGAGGATGGGGACGGGGACGTTTTTGCTGCATTGTTTCCAACACTTGCCCCCCAGCGGTGTCCACCAACCGCGCTAATTCTTCCAATCCATCTTGGAATTGCAGGGGTGTCATGTCTTGAGTCATCAACCCCACCAGAAGGACGCGATCGCGATCGCTGTCTACTTGCTTGGCAACAAATTCTCGCTGAAACTCGGCTTCTAGTCCATCCACCAGTTCCAGAAAATCCTGGTTACTCAGCGCATCCAGGCTCATCGGTGGCGACAGATTCCAAATTGCTTCCGGATGAGGAACTAGGTGAGCTAGATAAGTTTCTTTGATGTAACCTGTGGCTCCCCCACCGCGTCGCTCAAACCCTCCCCCAGTCAGCGATAGCACTGCCAGCACGTCTAGCCGTTGCATTGCCATTGCGGTCAATGCAGCTTCACTCGGTGCTTCTGATTTCAGTTGAGTAGATATGCAGCGAATACCACTGAGTCGTTCTGCACCGTAACGAGGCAATTCTAGAGCGGGAATCTGCGTTTGTCTGGGGGTTCCCACTCCGACGCGAATCACCTGTCCCCGGCGATTAATGTAGACGGATACAGGCTGATTGATTTCGGTGCTAATTGCTGCCAACCGCTGGGCGAATTCCGCTGTCGTAATGTGATCGCCTGGTAGCCGCTGATGATAAAGTTTCTCTAGCTGCTTCAGCTGGCTGGACTTTAAACCTTGAAGATTACCGTAGATGGTTTCGATAGGCGTTTTGTGCCAGATAACCTGGCTCCTGAATTCTATAAATTTATTTTACTAATTTCCTGCTACAAGGGAGAGGGGAAAATACCCATTCCCGATTACCAATTACCCACTTTCTGAATTAGTCTTTGCCAAAGGGATGTCTTTTTGATTCCCAAGACTTTGTCATAGCTGGCGTAAGCTTGTTTGTAACGCCCCAACCCATGTAGCGCTGCGCCTCGAAACATCCAAGCTTCTTTATCTTCTGGTGCAATTTCTAAAGCTTTGTCACAACTTGTTAACGCTTCTTCATAGCGTTTGAGGTGAATTAACACCACGCCTCGGAACGTCCAAGCTGCTTGATTTTTTGGGGCCAGTTTTACAGCTTTGTCAAAGCAAATCAGCGCTTCTTCGTTGCGTCCTAAGTTAGCCAGCGCTTCGCCACGACGGTACCAGATTTCGTGGTCGTCGGAGTCAATTCCCAGCGGTTGCTCGTAGCGCCCTAATCTACGCATAGGTATTTTTACGCCAGTAAACTTGGCTTCAGAAGACATTAGTCTATTTTACGATGGGTTTTTCCTCTGGGATCGTTATGTTAAGGGATGCGAAGTAGAGGATGGGTGCGGATGCGATCGCGCTTTGCGGTGAGTGAGAATGCGATCGCGCTTATCTACTGATTCAACCATTAATTTGGTTAGCCAATCTACTAATAATGCAAAAAACCTAGACGATTGCACGAACTAGACGTATTACGAAAGCTCCGCTTATGCCCTTGACTAAAAATACTATCCAATCATTAGGTTGTTGAAAAGTTTCTGAGGCAACCTTATATCCAATTCCTGCTATTGCTCCTAAAATCAAAAGCCTACCAAAATCTACTATTAATTGATTACGCTGATTATTTATTTTTAATTGTATATAAAAATTCGTTGTATCTACAATCAAAAAATAACCTATAGCTGAAAAAACTAATAACCCTACTAAATACTTCATAAAATACTATATCCTTTAAAATTGTCAATTTGTAGCATTTCTCATCGAAAATAATTATAAAGACAAATTTTAAATGTTATGCCTGGGTTGGTGGAGTGCGCGATCGCGTTTGTGAGGTGAGTGAGGATGCGATCGCGCAATCAGTCACTCAGCAGCTTGCACAGCTTTTCAGCAATTTTCACCTGCGTATCAGATGACAATTCACCCAATTTTCGCTGGATTACGGTTGTAGAAACTGTTACCATTTGATGCAATCTGATAGTCGATGGTACGCGCAACCCTGAAGCACCAAAATCGGGATGGGCGCTATCTAACAGGATATCTGTTTCCAGTAAGCTAGATGGAATACGACTGGTAATATAAGCTAAGATGATGTGCCTTTTAGCTCCTACTGGGTTAGTTAAGCAAACGGCTGGACGCACCTTATTAGTCGATAAATCATCATAAGGAAAAGGTGCTAGAAAAATTTTACCTTTCGTCATAGAATGGTTCGCCGTCAGCTAAAGTGTAGATGTCTTCTTCTGGGTCTGTTATAAAACCATAATTTGGGTCACTGGCTACAGTTTTCGCCCATTCTGGGTCATGGAAGGGTTCGCCGTCAGCTAAAGTATAGATGTCTTCTTCTGGGTCTTTCAAAAAATCAAAAGCTGGATTTCTGACAACTGCTTTCAGCCATTCATATTCTTCCAGTTCTGCTTTTTTAAGTAAAGCAGCTTGCAGTGCCTCTTCTTTCCTATTACTTCCTTTCTGAATCAAAGCCTTAAAACGCTCATCATCTCGAATGCCGTCAAAATCTGAGTCATTTCTGGCGATATCCAGGTATTTATCAGGACTCAAGTTAATGGCTTGTTGCAAGTTCTCAATTGCTTGCTCAATATTACCCTGTAAGGCATAACAGCAAGCCTTGTTATAATAAGCGTCGGGATAGTCAGATTTTAATTCTAGGACTTTATCAAAGCTAGATATCGCTTCATCTAAGCGCCGCAATTTTAACAGTATAACGCCTCGGTATTGCCAAGTTAGGTAAAGGTTGGGTTGAACATTCAAGGCTTTATCATAGCTGCCAAGCGCTTCGTCTAAGTGTCCCAATTTTAGGAGTGTATTGCCCCGGTTGTACCAGACTTCTTGAGCGTCAGATTTTATTTGTATAGCTTTGTCGTAACTAACAATTACCTCTTTATATCGACCTAATCGATATAAAACACTACCCAAGTTATACCAATCTTCAAAACTATCTGGTTGGATTTCTAGAGCTTTGTTGAAGCTGGCAATTGCTTCCTCATAGCTACCGAGGTTAGTCAAAGCCACACCTCGGCTACCCCAACTCCAGTCATGGTCAGGCTGAATTTCTAGAGCTTTGTTGAAGCTGGCAATTGCTTCCTCATAGCTACCGAGGTTAGCAAAAATGACACCTCGGCTATACCAGCTCCAGTAATCATTAGGGTTGAACTGGATGGCTTTGTTGAAACTCGCAAAAGCATCTTCCAAGCGTTCTAAGTCAAATAGTGCAATACCTCTGTGATACCAGGCTTCGCTAAAGTCTGGTTGAATTTCCAGAGCTTTGTCCCAACTGACAATTGCTTCGTCAATTCGTCCTAACTCACTTAGGGCAATTCCCCGGTTGTACCAGGCTTCATAGAAGTCTGGTTGAATTTCCAGAGCTTTGTCCCAACTGACAATTGCTTCGTCAATTCGTCCTAACTTTACCAGCACAATGCCCTGATTGTACCAGGCATCGTAAGCATCATTTCTAATTTCTAGAGCTTTGTGGTAGCTAGCGATCGCTTCTTCAAAACGTCCCAAGTTAAACAGCGCATTGCCCTGATTGTACCAGGCTTCGTCTTTGTCAGGTTTGATGTCTAGAATTTTTTCGAGCCTGATGATTGCTTCTTTGTAGCTTTTTAAAAGTTCTGTACTCATTGGAGTATGTTTTTCGTTTAAGTTTTTTCGGATTCGTCATGTGGGCGTTAATCTAATCGCTTCTATTTCATTCTTTCTTCTAATAAACTAGCACTCCGCCACCGATTAACAGCTTCCTTTAACCTCTCCGACAACCAATCATCGTACTGAGGATAAACTGGCAATCTAGGCACTAATTCCCAACCCGTAGGTTCTAGAATGTCTCTTAGTTCCTGATGCTGAATATGAGGATAATCGGGATTAACTTCGTCTTTTGGCCCAATTCCTCCTAAATCTCTGGCACCAGCTTCTATACAAGCGAGTAACCAACTTGAATCTGTAACTAAATTGGGGGGAATTTGGATGGTAATATCTGCTGGCAGAATTTGACGCGCTTTCGCAATGACTTCTGGTAATTGATGCGGGTTAAAAGGTGGTGCGTCGAAGGTTTGTTGAGCGCCGGGGCTGTGAGGTTGGAGGATGACTTCTTGAATGTGATTGTAGCTTTGATGGAGGTGCGCGATCGCATCCAATGTTTCCCACCAATGGGTTGAACTTTCGCCAATCCCTAAAAGCAACCCTGTTGTAAAGGGGATTTGCAACTTTCCCGCCCATTCTAATTGTTGCAGCCGTAATTGTGGAACTTTACTTGGCGCGTGTTTGTGAACAGTCTGCAAAAGTTGCGACGTTAATTGTTCCAACATTAACCCCATCGAAACATTAACTTCTTTTAACTTAGCCATTTCCGCAAAGCTCAATGGGCCTGCATTGGTATGAGGCAAAAACCCCATTGATAATGCTAAATCGCATAAGTCATAAATCAACTGAAACCAAGACTCTCGACGTGAGGATTGGGGATGTACTTCACCGCTTAAAATTAAAATTTCACAAACTTCTTGACTTTGTAACCGGTTTAATATTTTTTCTGCGTCTTGTAGAGTCAGCCAGGGACTTTTACCTGGCTCAATGCGAAAGTTGCAGTAAGTACAGCGATTAAAACATTCGTAGGTAGGGACAACAGTGTAAGCGGGGCTATACGTGACAAAGCGGGAAAGTGGCATAGGTTAGATTTTTATAACGCAAAGGAACGCACAAGAAGAAGTATGATTTCTCGCCTGTCTAGACAGGCTTTGTTTATATAGCGGCGGCTACCCTTCGGGAAGGCGAAGCGCCTACAGTCGTCCGGCTTATTTTAATTTGCGCGATCGCTTGGAGCGTACCTTGGCGTTGAAAAACACTACTACAATTCAGGTGAGTGGTTATTACAACGGAAATCATGACGCTGACTCAAGTTTGGGGAGCGCTACTTATCTTTATTGTCTGTCCTCTACTAGGAGGATTGCCGCTAACTGCCTGGATTGTTCGCGCATTGTCTGGAAGGCAACTGTCAAGACTCGGCACGAGGAATGTGTCAGTCTCGGCGGCTTTTTATCACGGGGGACGGCTGGCGGGGATTCTAGCCGTGTTGTCGGAGGCTTTGAAAGGCATTGCCGCAGTATTGCTAGCTCGTGCCTTCTTTGAGACTGATCCAGCGTGGGAGCTAATCGCCCTAATTGCGCTGGTGATGGGGCGTTATTGGATGGCGCGGGGTGCGGGGACAACGAATGTGGTGTGGGGTTATGTAGTGCATGACCCGGTGGTGTCGGTCTTGGTATTTATAATTGGGGGAATTGGCTTTACACTGGTACGCGAGAGGAAGCTGGGGCGCATCTGGGTTTTGATTTTGTTACCCGTGCTGAAGCTACTTTTGCCGAATCGTACCACCGGCGAAGTTGTCGCCGCGATCGCTCTCAGTTCTATCATCGCCTGGATTTACCAAAATATCCCCGATGACCTCGATCTTCCAGCCACGCAAGCACAAAATGGGAATAAGGCTGTGTTTCGTTTTTTCCGAGGTGATAGAGCTATCGTTTCTCTGGATAAACCGTTAGACGCAAACAAAGTCGGTCAGAAAGCCGCCACGTTATCCCAGTTGAAGCGTTGGGGTTATTCGGTGCCGATGGGTTGGGTTTTGCCGCCAGGAGACGATCCGGCGCTGCTAATTGAGTATTTACAGCCTTCTGTTGCAGAACCTTTGGTAGTGCGTTCTAGTGCGGTGGGCGAAGATTCGGAACAATCTTCGGCGGCGGGACAATACGAAACAATATTAAATGTGACGAGTGGGGAAGCTTTGGAAGAGGCGATTACGCGAGTTCTAGCTTCATACAATAATCCGGCTGCTGTCCAGTATAGACGCGATCGCGAAGCCTATGCGCGAAGCGCTCCTCGCGACTTGCCAGAATCCTCAATGTCGGTGCTGATTCAAAAACAAATCCGGGGTGCTTTTTCTGGCGTTGCTTTCAGTCGCGATCCGATTTTCCAGCAAGGCGATGCTGTGGTAATTGAAGCATTACCGGGAGATGCTACGCAAGTTGTCTCTGGACAAGTTACACCAGAACAGTATCGGGTTTTTCTCGGCAATGTAGAAAATTTGGATGTAAATTCTCTAGAAGTTGAAGGTAGTGGTGATGTACCGCAGGGATTAATTCGGGAAGTCGCCTATTTAGCGCGTCAACTTGAGAGGCAATTTCACGGTATTCCGCAAGATATCGAATGGAGTTATGACGGACAAACGCTGTGGCTTTTACAATCGCGTTCTATCACCACTTTACAACCTATTTGGACGCGCAAAATTGCCGCTGAGGTGATTCCGGGAATAATTCGTCCTCTTACTTGGTCGATTAATCGTCCTTTGACCTGTGGAGTTTGGGGAGAAATTTTTACTTTAGTTTTGGGAGAAAGAGCGGCTGGTTTAGACTTTAATGAAACTGCTACTCTACACTTTTCCCACGCCTATTTTAATGCAACGCTGTTGGGTCAGATTTTCCTTCGGATGGGTTTACCGCCGGAAAGTTTGGAATTTTTAACTAGAGGTGCCAAATTTTCTAAGCCGCCTTTTAGTTCTACGGTGCAAAATGTGCCTGGTTTAATGCGGTTGCTTGGACGCGAATTGAGTTTGGAAAAAGATTTTGAACAAGATTATAAAAATTTACTTTTTCCGGTTCTAACGGTAGAAACTGCTTTAAATAACCAAGATGCGTTATTCCAACGGATTGAGAAACTTTTGGATGTGCTAAAAACTGCGACTTATTACAGCATTTTAGCTCCTTTGAGTTTGGCAATCCGGCAGGGGGTTTGGAAAGTCAAAGATATTGATTTGGATAATAGTATAGCTCCGGAAGTTGCTTCTTTGCGATCGCTCCAAGAACTTGCACGGGAAGCCCGTAATTTGCTCCCATCTTCGCAATTATCCTCGGATTCGCCTTCTTTATTCGCAACGCTGGCTGAAATTCCCGATGGACAGACTATTTTGGAACGATTCGATCAATGGCTTGATCGTTACGGTTATTTGAGTGAGGTGGCGACAGATATCGCGGTTCCAACTTGGAAGGAAGATCCCCATGCGGCGCGAGAATTGTTTACTCAGTTTTTGGGAGAGAACGAACCGCCGAGGCGCAGAGAACGCAGAGAGAAAAGGGGATGGAAGGTTGATGCTGTGCAGCGGCGACTTGATTTGAAGGGAAAGGTTACTGAGGTTTATAGCCGTTTGTTGGCTGAGGTAAGATGGTGTTTTGTTGCTTTGGAGGAAATTTGGTTACGGTCGGGTTTACTATCTGAGTCTGGTGATATCTTTTTCCTAGAATTTGATGAGGTTCGGCGGATAATTGAAGGGGAGAATAAAAGTTTAATTGAGAAAGTTTCGCAGTTGGTGGAAAAAAGGCGATCGCAACTTAAACAAGATAGTCAGCTTACTAATATTTCCCCCTTAGTTTACGGTAATGCGCCGCCAACTCTCAACTTTATCCCTCAATCTTCAATTTCTACAAAGTTGTTGCAAGGAATTGGTGCTAGTCCCGGACAAGCTGAGGGAAAAGTGAAAGTTATCCGCAATTTACAAGCAATTTCTGATATTGACCGCGATACAATTCTAGTTGTACCTTACACCGATTCTGGTTGGGCGGCGCTATTATCTCGTGCTGGCGGTTTAATTGCAGAAGTAGGTGGGCGACTTTCTCACGGTGCAATTGTTGCGCGTGAATATGGTATCCCAGCAGTGATGGATATTCACAATGCTACTAGGCTGTTGCAAGATGGTCAGCGTGTTAGAATTGATGGTCAACAAGGAATTGTAGAAATTTTGTAAGTTCTAAAAATGAATTAATCCCCTAGCGAATTAATAAAAGTCAATATGATAAACTTTGGACTCAACATAGCCAGCCTTTTAGGCATCTTACTAGCACTTATAGGTATATTAATTATACCTTTAGGATTATCGCTTCGTAGACCCTTCAGAGTGGGAAATGTAATTCAAGATATAGTTTTTGCTGTAATATATTTATTGTCCGGTATCATATTCTTTTTCCAGGGATGGCGACTCGATCCGGTTTTACAATTTGGGCAATTGCTATTAACCATTTCTAGTATTTACTTGCTGATCAAAGATATCCTTCGTCATTCTTCAATTTCCAGAGGTTAAATGAACAATAGCGCTAAGTTTGCTCTCGCCATAATTTTAGGTTATTCCTTGTCCTGCGCTCAAGCTACTGCTCAGGTAACTCCTAAAACAAACTGTCCTTATTCCGGAGGTCAGTGGTTAGTTCGGGCTAAAAACGTGAATCGCACTGTTCTTCAACGTCTAGCCAGAGAGTATCCAAGTTTACGACTCAGCGAATGTTACTGGGAAGACACCACTTCCTATAGGAATGTGAATGGCATCCAAATCGGCCCATTTCCCACTCCACAAACAGCAGGAGTTTTTTACCAGTATCTTACTTCTTATGGGATGCGTTCGACAGATGTAACTATTGTCAATCCTCCCTCTAGACCACTTCCAACGGTAAAACCAACAGTACAACCAAACCAGGCAAGATAGAAGGCAAAAGCTAATTGTAAAAAAACTATTAGTCATTAGCTAATTTCATCAGGGTTAATTCCTTGAGAACGCAAGTATTCGGCTAATTTATCTGCCCGTTGACGTTCTTGTTCAACTTTTTGGCGTTCTTGTTCTAATAATTCTTTCCCCCACAACAGCAAATTTTCCCCCTCATCCCACCAGCGCAACCAATAACCTGTACGTTCTTCCTTTTCCCCTCGCCAAACTCCCAAAAATAATCCCATGTCCGCTATCCAATGGCGACCTTCGGCGTTTGGTAATTCCAATTCATACCGTCCTGCTTCCAACTTATATACCTCCAGCAGTCCGGTTTCTTGGTCAAAAATTACATAAGTTGGGACTTGAAGTATTTGTTCGTAAAAAAACCACTTACCAGGCGGGTAGGTGCGTTTAACTGAATATTCACCACCATCAGTTTCAGAGAGGAATTCCATGACGACGCTGGGGTTGTCGCCTTCTAGGTTAGGGGTATAGCTTTTGCGTTCTTTACCCGCTTCTAGCACAGAAGGGACGTAAACCCAATCTGGCGCTTTGATTATCAAGTTCCCGTTAACAGTTGCACACAGCCCAAAATTTGAGGCAATGAGCATTTCTGGCTTGATATACCCCATAAGTTCTAGAATTTCTCGGAGTGCGCCTGCAATCAGAGGTTGACCAGTATTTTCCACAGGTTTTTCTTCTAATTGAAAGTCGTCAGGCAACTTTTCCCAGGTGACGGTCAGCGTTGCCATTGGGTGGACAAGATAATCCTGAGTCGTGACCATGACTTTACTATCTGAAAGTTTTAAGTGTTAAATAAACTTAGTTACTGGACTGCTTTGCAGTCTTGCATTAATTATCTACTAGAATTCTTACAATCAACCCTGAACTAAAGTTCGAGGCTTGGTAGCTAAAGTTAATCGTTAAGATTTTTGGGTAAATGTTTCAACCCATTTTAACGGGTTTAAGCTTTAAGAAGAAAAAATTCTTTTAAGGTTGCCAGAAACCCACTAAATAGAAAACTCCCATTTTCTGAAGTTTTACTCAAAAAATGGGAGAATCATCTGTGCTATGAGAGCTATTTAAAGCAGGTCTAGCCGTTCAATACAACCTAGTCCCAAGGTTGCATACCCGCATCTTCTCCACCAATACCAATGCCCGTGTTAAATATTTCGGCATCAGTAATGATCAGCCCATCCATAGATGCGCCATACACATTCGCGTCATAAATCTTGGCGTTAGTAAAATTAACTTGGTTGAGATTTGCTTGTTGAAAATTCGCATTGGTTACAAAAGCTAAGGTTAAATTAGCTCCTGTTAAGTTTGCATTAGTCAGGTCAGCGCCTTCGAGGTTGGCGTCCGTAAGGTTTGCGCCTTGTAAATTCGCTTCTCTCAAGTCAGCACCAAGCAAATGTGCGCCACGGAGATCCGCCCCTGATAAATCGCACCGAAAACATTGCCCAGTGGACAATAGCTGCTTTACGTGAAGCGGATTCTCAGCTTGAACTGGGTTAATGAAAAATAGGGGAGTGAATAAGGCGCATATTGCTAAAAGCTTGAGTTTCATGATTTTCCCCTTTATAACAAAGGTTGGTTCCGTTTTCTTCCTCACACTTCTCTATTATCTCACTAAGCTGCTTGAAGATATTGATCTATCCCACAGGCAAGTAGCGATCGCAAACATACTATTTAATTGATTAGGTGCTGTTTACCTGCGCGATTGGAATTACTGTAGCGTCTGTTAGAACCTGGCGATCGCGTTACTGGCACACACAAGCCTCAGCAAGCGGCAATTAGGGCAGGAAACCGATGACACCTAAAAATGTTAAGTTTCTTAAAATAGTAGAATCCTCGCTTGAGGAATAAGCTAATTGAGAAGTACCTATGTCGTTGAATACCCAATTTCCCGAATCGGTGGAAGTCGCTACTAAACCCCAGTCATGGCAGATTGAACTGCTGTACGACGGTGAATGTCCATTGTGTCTGCGAGAGGTCAACTTCTTAAAGAGACGGGATGCAGGTCGAGGGTTGGTGGCGTTTGTGGACATCGCAGGCGATCGCTACACCCCAGAAGCGCATGGCGGTGTTGACTTTGAAACGGCGATGGGGCGAATCCATGCCGTGCTTCCTGATGGTACGGTGATCAAGAATGTAGAAGTTTTCCGTCGCGTCTACGAGATTCTGGGGATGGGGTGGATCTATGCGGTGACAAAGTTGCCGATTATCGGTTCAGCCGTGGACTGGCTGTATGGGATTTGGGCTGACTGGCGACTCGCCGTTACTGGACGACCGAATTTGGCGACCATTGTAAGCGATCGCCAGAAGCGCATTGAGTGCGAGACGCAGGGGCGCTGTCGGCTAAATGATGATAATCAACCTTAAAATAGTGGATTTATTAACCTCCAATTCCCTACGTAGGGGCATGGTAGTGCCATGCCCCTATAGAACGCGAATTTTATAACTTATTTAATCCACATTCCTTAGCCAATAAGAATAACCTAACTAAAGGAAGTCAACTATACAAATGGGGTCAAGCTAATCTAAAAATAGACTACTTTCGCTAGTAGGGAAAACAAATGCAAGACTCAGCATATACTCTTTTCATTATCTTTGGTTGTATCTGGATACTAATGGGAGCCGCAGCAGTGGTCGCAGTCCTCAAATCCGATAATCAAGAACTTCAATTTGGAAAATGGGGACTGATAGTGACTCTCCCGATCGTTATCCCGTTTACTCTAGCTCTGCTCTATCAAGTAGCAAGACCATTTATTCTGAAATACCTTTTTTGAAAATTTGGGCTAAATCATAACATCAATACTTTTGTTAGCTGGAAAACTTGGGAGGTAATGCTGAGGGGGCGCGTGTCACTCCCTAGAGCAAATATATACTTTTTACGGGTAAGAGAGATTAGGTAAAAAAAGATTGTCTAATAAGTAGTTAACCCACTGGAGCCCTCGGTGAGGGAAATGCCTCCAAATTATCTGCTGTCGTTCAGCGCCAAGTTACTGCGAGATTATTTTTGGGGCGGTACGTTGGCTTTGTCGGTGGAGCGTTCTTAGCAAGGTAATTTAGTTGAGCTGTTAGACATACAAAGTAGAAATCAAATCTGATAGAGTTAAAGGTGTCATTGGTTATAGGTATTGGATACCAGCTATTAATACAAATGCACTTCTAGAGATGCAAACTGGAAGATAAATTAATGGTGGAATATTGCAGCGTCGCCTACGCTTGGATTGGAAGAGGATGGACTCAGGAGATTGCCTGGCTTCGTATACAGGGGGAGAAAGTTGTCCAATGGGAAGGAAAATACTGGACAGATTTCTTGAATCATATGGCACAAGAGCAGTGGGAGCTTGTTGCGGTAGCTCCATTAGGAGGCGGAGAGTCAGAAGTTTATGGGATTGCCGCTTATTTCAAGCGTCCTATTTAATCAGTTAAAGGAACCTAAAGCGTCGCCCCATTTTCCGAGAGGCGAACTGTTCTCAGTGCAAATTTAAGTCAGCAGCAGTCGTCACCTATAGCTTAATGTTCATTCGGCTACTGTATAAGCAAGAGCTTCAATCTACTCTAAGTAGCTTGTGAGCTTTCAGTGTGAATGAGGATAGTCGATCGTCTACATCTATTTTCTCGTCATTTTTTTTACGCATACTTTTGCCGCTATGGTTTTCAGGCATAACTTTGCCGGAGCGGCAAAATCAAACTTTAAATGACAACCTTATAGGGTTAGCAGTCTCTGTAATGGACACAACTGGACTCGAACCAGTGACCCCCACGATGTCAACGTGGTGCTCTAACCAACTGAGCTATGCGTCCGACGATTTATCAATATAACACAGGCTTTAGTAAATGTGCAAGGGGAATGGGAAAAGTTGGGAGTGAGGAGTTGTTAATTCAAAACTCATAACTCATAACTCCCGCCTCTTAACTTTTTAATTAGCAACAAAACCGCTGAAAGGGAATCGCAACAGTTACTAGGTCTGTTAAAATCTTATGGTCGTTCAGCTAGAAATCGTCTTTGAGCCAATCTATAGACCTACCCAAGGTCGATGCCTTAGCGCAAGAACTTGCGACAATCCAACAAACGGGTGCCAAGCGGATTGCTTTGTTGGGGTCGCGTCATGTTCCCATCACTCACCAGCATCTGATTGAGATGATGAGTTATGCCCTGGTTTTATCCGGCAATCGTCTACTCACTTCCGGTGCTACGGGAACTAATTTAGCCGCCATACGCGGTGCCATGCGTGCCGATGCTAGCCTGCTGACGGTGATTTTGCCCCAAAGTTTGGAACGTCAGCCACGGGAATCGCGAGAACAGCTAGAACAGGTGATGCACTTGGTAGAAAGTCCCGAAAATGACAATCTATCCCTTGCTGAAGCTAGCGCCTTGTGCAATCAAGAGATTGTTTCCCGGTGTCAACAACTCATCTGTTTTGCGTTTCACGACAGCCACACCCTGCTAAAAACTTGTCAGGATGCGGAAGATCAACGCAAATTGGTGACTTTGTTCTACTTTGATTAAGAGGACGGGTCGCTATCGTCTCGACAACCAAATGATAAATTTCCCTGTATCAACTGTTTTGTTGGACTGCATTGCCGCAGCCGCAGTCCTGATTTATCTACCATTTTTGGTGGTAGGCTACGCCCGTGCTAGCGTGGGGTATGACACGGCGGCACCCCGCGCCATGTTTGACAAACTGCCTCCCTATGGACAAAGAGCCACCTGGGCGCACCAGAACTCGTTTGAGGCGTTTATGATATTCGCGGCGGCTTCCCTGATGGCTTATGTGGCGGGGGTGAATTCGTCACTGGCAGCATGGGCAGCGATCGCTTTCGTTGTGGCGAGGTTGTTATACTCTGTTTTTTATATACTGAATGTTCCGTTAGCGCGAAGTCTCATGTTCGCCATCGGCTCCCTATCCAGTGGTACCCTCATTGTATTAAGCCTGCTGCAAGCCAATAGCAATTAACAATTAACAAACAACTTTTTTTATGGCTGCAACATACTCTTTTGATATTGTCAGCGATTTCGATCGGCAAGAATTAGTTAATGCCGTAGACCAAACCGAACGGGAAATCAAAAGTCGCTTTGACCTTAAAGACACTCAAACAACCATAGAGCTAGGCGAAGAAGCAATTACAGTTAATACCGACAGCGAATTTACTCTGGATGCCGTTCACACAATTTTGCAAACCAAAGCAGCTAAGCGTAATCTGAGCTTGAAAATATTTGATTACGGCAAAGTTGAATCAGCCAGTGGTAATCGCGTTCGCCAGGAAATTAAGCTGCGTAAGGGCATCAGCCAGGAAATCGCCAAACAAATCACCAAATTGATTCGAGACGAATTTAAAAAAATTCAAGGCTCCATTCAAGGCGATTCCGTCCGAGTTTCGGCGAAATCCAAAGATGAACTGCAACAGATAATTCAACGTTTGAAGCAGGAAGATTTGCCAGTTGCCCTACAATTTACCAACTATCGTTAGTACAATGCCCACGATACAAAAGTTGATTTAGATGTCGAATGGGCAGGAGCCGAAAATTGACCGACAACGAGAACACCAAGCCAACGAGCGTACCTTCCTGGCTTGGTTGCGGACTTCTATTGCGCTGATTGGATTTGGATTTGCGATCGCTCGTTTTGGTTTATTTTTGCGCGAGTTACAATCAGCTGTTACAGGTCAAGGTGCCATCTCCGAACCCTTCATCAACTCCCAAAGCTTGGGTGTAGGGTTGGTAATTGCTGGCATTCTAATTATCCCATTATCAGCGTGGCGCTACAACCAGGTTTTTTGGCAAATTGAGCGGGGTAACTTTCAGCCTAACCGCCTGATTGTCTGGATAACGGCGGGAATTGTGATGATTGTAGGAGTCTTGAGCATTCCCTTCGTTCTGTGGCGACAACCATCCACTCCTAGTACCCCATCTTCCCGCCGCAGCGAACAACTTGAGAGAAGGATTTTAAACGCAAAGATACGCAGAGGCTAACTTTCTTTGCGTTCCTCTGCGATATCCTTTGCCTTACGAGAGCGTTTAAAAAGCAATCATGTCTATAGACTCGACATTACCTCACGCGCAGCTGCCAAAGTGCGGTCAATATCTTCCTCAGTGTGTGCTAAGGAAGTAAACCCAGCCTCAAACTGAGAAGGTGCTAGATAAACGCCACGTTCTAGCATCCCACGATGGAAACGGCTAAACTTGCTCGAATCAGACTTTTTAGCATCTTCGTAGTTGTGGACTGGCCCAGAGGTGAAAAACAAGCCAAACATCCCGCTAATTTGACCGCCACAAGCAGCATGACCAGTTTCCTGGGCAATTTGCAGCAACCCATCGCTGAGCTTTTTGGTAATCCGGTCTAGATTCTCGTAGTTACCCGGTTTTTGCAGCAACTCCAGCGTCTTGATACCAGCAGTCATTGCCAGAGGATTCCCGGAAAGGGTTCCAGCTTGATACACGGGCCCTGCTGGAGCAATCATCGACATAATATCGCGCCGTCCGCCATAGGCTCCCACTGGCAAGCCGCCACCGATAATTTTACCCAGCGTTGTCAAGTCGGGAGTGATGCCAAATTTTTCCTGTGCGCCACCGTAAGCAATTCGGAATCCGGTCATCACTTCGTCAAATACAAGTAATGCGCCATTTTCAGAAGTCAGCATTCGCAAGCCTTCCAAGAAACCAGCGTCAGGTGTAATAAAGCCAGCGTTTCCGACCACAGGCTCTAGAATAACGCCAGCAATCTCGTTGGGGTTTTCCGCAAATAAAGCTTTGACGGCTTCTAAATCATTGTAGGGGGCGGTGAGAGTGTTGCTGGTTGCAGCCTTGGGAACGCCGGGAGAGTCGGGTAAACCAAGGGTAGCAACCCCAGAACCCGCTTTTACCAGGAACATATCGGCGTGACCGTGGTAGCAGCCTTCAAATTTAATTACCTTGTCCCGTCCGGTGAAAGCCCGCATCAGGCGCAGAACTGCCATACAAGCTTCTGTCCCAGAGTTGACAAACCGCACCATTTCAATACTGGGTACGGCATCAATTACCATCTCTGCCAGCACGTTTTCCAGCGCTGAGGGCGCACCAAAGCTGGTGCCTTTTTCCAGCGCTTCGTGAAGGGCGCTGATAACTTCTGGATGGGCGTGTCCGCAAATCGCTGGCCCCCAGGTGCCAACGTAGTCGATGTACTGGTTGCCATCGACATCCCAAATATATGCTCCTTTTACGCGGTCAAAGACGATGGGTTGTCCTCCCACCGATTTAAACGCCCTTACAGGTGAACTAACGCCTCCTGGCATCAAATTTTGAGCGGCTGCAAATATTTCGTCTGATTTGCTAGTTTTCAAATTTGTTGAAGTAACCAATGCTATTCCTCCGTTTGATGATAAAATCTCTGCCGCTAGATAGGCGCGAGTATTGATGAAAAAGATTACGTTGTTAAATTATCCTACTGAGGGCAATACCAATTCATTTCCTAGGAAAGAATCAGGATTTAACCCTTGAGTATCGGTTCTCGCCTCTTTGAGGCAGCCCAAGACTTGTATCGGGCTGCGTTCAATGCGGTTCAATGGTACGCAGAAGAGTCTAAAGCTCACGAGGTGGCTCGGCGGGCGGTTAGAAGTGAATCGGCAAACCTTAACAGTACCATTGGCAAATGCCTGGAACCAATTTTTGCGCCTTCTTATTAATTTAGCCAAGAATCGGTGTAATTTCTGGGGCAGCAAAATTGTGTTGAACAGCTGGCGGTTGCACAATGATATCTTGTACAAGGCGAGTCTATTATTCTGAAAATGCCAGTTGAACCTTCTGCTTTAAGTCAAGCCATCCCGGTTGATAAAATCCGCTACAACGAGCAGGGACTGGTGAGTGCGATCGCGCAAGATTATCTTGATGGCACTGTGCTAATGATGGCATGGATGAATCGGGAGTCGTTACAAAAAACTCTGGAAACGGGCGAAACATGGTATTGGAGCCGTTCTCGCGGCGAGTTATGGCACAAGGGGGCAACTTCCGGTCATATTCAGAAAATACGAAGTATTCGCTATGACTGCGATAGCGATGCGCTACTTATCAGTGTGGAACAGGTGGGAGATATTGCCTGTCACACTGGCGAACGCAGCTGTTTTCATCAAGTAGATGGGGAAAAAGTGCCGCCGCCAGCAGATACCCTTTCGGATCTGTTTGCGACTATTTGCGATCGCCGCGACAATCCAACTGAAACTTCCTACACTTGCAAGCTATTTGCTGGTGGTGATAACAAGATTTTGAAAAAAATTGGTGAGGAAGCAGCTGAAGTGGTGATGGCTTGCAAGGATGATGATAAGGAAGCGATCGCCGGTGAGGTTGCTGACTTGTTGTATCACACCTTGGTTGCTTTAGCTCACCATCACGTCGATGTTAGAGACGTTTATCGCAAGTTGCAGGAACGTCGCAGATAGTAAGTGTCTAGTTATTAAAAATTTTATACTAATGGAATTATGAACATTTACTGATTGATTTTAAAACTATAATTAAAGCAGGGAGACTTAAGTAAGCTTCCCTGCCTGTGTGCTTTATTTAAAGTTTTGAGGTTTATTTAATGGTAATTTTTGTTAAAATATTAACTACTTATTTTTTTTGAACACCAATTGATCAAAACTACTACTTTTAAATCAAGGTTTTTTATGTTTAAGGACAGGAAAATAATTAGATAAAAAATATAAGTGGATTTTGGTATATGCTCAGGAGGCGTTTCTGGAGTAGAATCTTTATTCCTTTGCTGCTTCGCTTCTTCATCATTTGGCTTAATATTTACATTTACACTCTGGGTTTGGTTTACTTTGTGTATTTCTTTACTTTGAGATACTGGACATTCACTTTCCCCATCTGCTCTCGCCGAGGTAGCGATAAAGATTAGAGGAAGGAAACATAGAAAACAGAAAATTGATTGAAGTAACTTATTTTTTTGCATAATAATTTTTTGGGGAAAAGTTTTGTTTGGCTTATGGTCATCACTCATCAACTCCTAAATAAAGCTCACCAGTATATAGTAGCACTATATACTAGCTGGCAAAGTACCACAGGTAGTACGGTTTTCTAGCTAAAAAATGTAGAGAAAACCGTACTAACGGTATAACCATAAATTACGTTACGAAACACTTAATCTTACTAGGTCAAAGTAATCACTGAAATCAATACAAATTAACATCACACAGGTTTAAAAGTAAGAAAAACCCTAATTTTCAAGGTTTCGGCGATTTATTGATTGTTCAATATCCGATTTAAATATTGCAAAATCGCAATTGTGATGGCTACACTTAACGCCAAACCCAGCCAGAAACCATGCGCCACTACTGGCGGTTGATCTAATGCCCAACCACCCAAGGGAGGGCCAATAAAATAGCCAATCGCCCAGCACAGGGAATTTATAGAGAAGTATACGCCACGCTGAGATTCGGGGGCTAAGACTGTAATTAGGGAAGACGCAGAGGGTGTGTAGGAGACGACAGCGATCGCAAACACTCCCATTGCTAAAATTGCCCACAATAGCTGGTTAGATGCGGCTACTCCCGTAAACCAAATTAAGCTGAATCCCAAAGACCAAAATAAGGCGGAAATACACAAAGCGTAGGGATGGCTCAAACGTTTAAATATTCTCACAACTGGCAACTGTAAGATAATTGCTAAAGCTAGGTGCCAGGTAAATAAGGCGCTAATTGTTGTGGGTGAGAAACCTTTGCCAGATCCTACAAGCAAGAAATTGCTGAAGTACAGCGGCATTGTACTTTGGGTTTGAGAGATATAGGTGGTGAAAATGATATTAACTAAGCAAAAAATTAACAGACGGCGATCGCGTAGTGCAGATGTCCAACTGCTTAATGCTTGTTGTTCCTGTTCTCCTGGCTTGTAAGTTTCTGCGATCGCTACATAAATCACCCCAAAGAACACCACAAACGAAATTGCATCAATTACAAACAGCTCTCGATAAGCCCCCGTTGTGCCGATTAATACACCCCCTAATACAATTCCTATCCCCAAGCCCAAGTTATCTGCCAGCCGCGTTATTGCATAAGCTTCATTTCGTTGTTCTCCCTGGGTTAAATCTGCTACTACTGACTCAGTAGCCGGCCAGTATAAACCCATGCCCATACCCATGAGCAAGTTACCCACAACAAAAATGTGAAAATCGTTGCTAATAGCTAATACAAGTGAAGCAACCGCCGAAACCGCTGCTGAAAGTAACAGGGTGCGCCTGCGTCCCCAAAATTGCGAATCCGCAAACGAACCGCCCAAAATGCGCCCAAGTACGCCAGAAATGGAGGCACTACCCAAGCCAATGCCTACTTGGGTGGCGGATAGCCCCACTTGATTTACAAAAAAGATGGGCGCGTAAAACAAAGTAAAGCCAGTGCCAACTCCTGATAAAAATCGCCCAGCCGCAAGAATCCAAACTTGAGAATTTAGCTGAGGCAACCAGGAAGATGTGGGTTTGCGAAAAAATTTCATGCCCAAAGGATAAATTAATCAAGCTTATAAAAATAATCCTGTGTACAAAAGCACGTCTAGCGCATCGCTTAAATTGAGGAATTGCTTAAATTGAGCAAAATTAACTTTCTGTGGGTGATAAAGATAGTTTTAACTGCTGGTGCGATCGCTTGCAGTCTCTACCCTGAGATAGAGAACACTCTCCTCGGTCAACGTTACATTTAGTTACATAAGCATATAAAGCTTAACAAAATAGCGAAACCGGAGTTTCCACCATGCAAGAGACAAAGAAAATAACACCTCCCGTGATGGATGACCGCAACGCTTGGAGATATGGCTTCAATCCTCAAGCCGAAATTTGGAACGGGCGACTAGCTATGATTGGCTTTTTAGCCGCTGCTCTTATCGAAATCTTTTCAGGTCAAGGTTTTCTGCACTTCTGGGGCTTGATCTAGAATCAATTTTGCTTAATGTCTGACATCATGTAACCTCAATTTCCAACCTGGGAGTGTTTTGAATACTTCCAGGCTTTTTTATTGTTAATTGACAAAGATGGATAGTGCGATTTTTACCGCACAGCACCATTAATAGCGCCTGCATAGGAAAATAATCCAAAAATCAAATCCGTAGCCATGAGCGATGTGAATGTGAAGCCATTTCTATTTGTGACCGATTTAGACAATACTTTAGTGGGTGATGACGACGCTCTGGCAGAATTGAACCGCCACCTGAGTAAGCATCGTGAAGAATGCGGAACTAAAATTGTTTATGCCACGGGGCGATCGCCTGTTCTCTACCAGGAACTCGCAACTGAAAGAGAGTTAATAGAACCTGATGTTTTGGTTTTATCTGTGGGTACGGAAATTTATCATAACGGCAGCGATAAGCCAGATCCCGATTGGATAAAACGCCTTTCGCAAAATTGGGATCGCGATCGCGTCGTCGCCACCACCGCACACTTTTCTGACCTAGTTCCCCAACCACAATCAGAACAAGGCCCTTTCAAAGCTAGTTACTTCCTCAGCCCAGAAGCCGCAGTTGAAGTTCTCCCCCAGCTTGAAGATTTATTGCAAGAGCGGGGGCTGGATGTCAAACTCGTGTACAGCAGCGGCAAAGACTTAGACATTCTACCTCGCTACGGTAACAAAGGAGCTGCAACAGCTTTTCTGCGGGAAAGCTTTGGCATCCCTCCGCTTCAAACCGTTGTTTGCGGTGATTCCGGCAACGATTTGTCTATGTTTGAGTCAGGTGAAACACGGGGAATCATTGTCGGTAATGCTCAGCCAGAACTGCTGAAGTGGCATCAAGCCAATCCTTCTGAAAATCGCTATTTTGCTAAAGCCTATTGTGCTGGAGGTATTCTAGAAGGTCTGAAGAACTTCGGCTTTTTAGGATAGAATTCTGGCAAAAATCCCTTCTGACTAAAGTCAGGCGCTACATAAACCAAGCCGTAGCGAGAGCAGACTGGCATCGGCTAATATTAAAAGTCCGCGCAGGCGGACTTTGTACGCGAAAGCCGCGACTTTAGTCGTCGGGATACAACCCCATGATCGCTTATCTCAAAGGAACGGTAGCTGGCATCCAGAAAAGCACCGCCAATCGCATTATTCTAATTCTGGAAGTTAATCAAATAGGATACGAACTGCAAGTCCCGCCGACCCTGGTGAATAAGTTACCAGCAGCAGGAGAAACCGTTCAAGTCTTTACGCACCAGCAAATTCGGGAAGACCAAATCACCCTGTATGGCTTTGCCTCGGCAGCGGAACGGGATTTGTTTCGCGCTCTCTTAAGCGTGAGTGGCATTGGTGCCAGAGGTGCGATCGCCCTCTTAGACACTTTGGGACTGCAAGACTTAGTGCAAGCAATTGTCAATGGCAACACTCGCGCCTTAGCCAAAACTCCCGGTATCGGTGCCAAAACCGCAGAACGTCTAGCATTGGAACTCAAAACCAAACTTGCAGAATGGCGACAATCTGCTGGTGCCGCCAGCGCCGGAGTTGGGCCTCCACCAGGAATTTTAGAAGATGTGGAGATGACACTACTTGCCTTGGGATATAGCAGCAGTGAGGTTGTGCAAGCACTTTCTGCTGTTAGTCAAGACGCGCTGCTGGCTAAAAGCCAAAATGCAGAAGATTGGATCAGACACGCGATCGCGTGGTTGAGTTTGTAACATATAACCCACTAGCCTACGCAAGCTGGCTTTCTTTATTTAGCCGCGACTTCTAGTCGTCCGGCTTTTTTTTATGGCGCGATCGCTCCTTTATTTAGCCATATTTAGCATTAATCGCCAAAATCTATCCTAAATCACCTTTAGTTTCTATTACCTCTTATTCCCTAATTATTATTCCCGATAAAGCCATTTTCTATCTCAAGATTGATTTCCAAGCGAGATGAAGACGTGGAAAATATTGTTGTAAGCAATTTTTACCCGAAATTCCAGACACTTATATGGCAACTTCCATTGAATTTAATTTATTTGCCCCCTATAACAAAGGAGCAGCTTTAATAGGTGATTTTTCTAATTGGGAGGACATCCCAATGGAAAAAGGTAAAGATGGTTATTTTCGTACCAAAGTTGAGTTAGAAGATGGAGTTTATCAATATAAATTCCGCGTCCAATCAAAATCATGGTTTTTTGAACCGGATCAATGGATAGACGTTGTTGACCCCTACGCGACAGATATTGATAACCCTACCCAAAACGGTGTTATACGCATTAAAGATGGTGAAAAAATTGTTGATACCTACGTTTGGCAGCACGACGATAAACCACTGCCGGCGGATAAAGAATTAGTTATTTATGAACTGCACGTAGGCGATTTTTCCGGTGGGGAAGATGACAAATACGCCAGAGGCAAATATAAACACGTTGTTGAGAAGTTAGATTACCTCACCGACCTGGGAGTTAACGCCATTGAATTGATGCCAGTAAAAGAATATCCGGGCGATCATAGCTGGGGCTATAACCCTCGCTATTTTTTTGCCACAGAATCCAGCTATGGCACAACGGAAGACTTAAAGCATCTGATTGATGAGTGTCATGCCCGTGGAATCCGCGTCATCATGGACGGGATTTATAACCACTCAGAAGCCGAAAGTCCGCTTACACAAATTGACCACGATTATTGGTATCACCACTCGCCGCGTGACCCAGATAATAACTGGGGGCCAGAGTTTAATTACGAATTTTACGACGAAAATCTGGACACCTTCCCAGCCCGCAAATTTGCTGGTGACACTATACGTTTTTGGATTGAAGAGTATCACATTGATGGGCTTCGTTTTGATGCTGCCCGACAAATCGCTAACTACGACTTTATGCACTGGGCAGTTCAAGAAGCCAAAAAAGCTGCTAGCATGAAACCGTTTTACAGCGTTGCCGAACACATTCCGGAAACTACCAGTATCACAAATGTAGATGGTCCGATGGATGGCTGCTGGCACGATAGTTTCTATCACTGCATTCTCGAACATATCTGCGGCGACACTTTTGATTTAGAACGCCTCAAAGATGTGATTGATTGCAAACGGCAAGGCTTTATGGGTGCCACCAATGTCGTCAATTACTTAACAAATCATGACCATAATCATGTATTAGCAGAATTAGGCGAGCGCGGCATTTTGGGAGAGGAAGCGTTTAAGCGGAGAAAGTTGGGATCTGTCATCAATATGACAGCAGTTGGAGTCCCTCTCCTCTGGATGGGTGAAGAGTTTGGCGAGTACAAGTACAAAACAACTGAACAAGCAAAGATTGATTGGACTCTACTAGGTAATGACGAAAATCGTGGTCTGTTCGAGTTTATCAGAGGGTTAATTCATCTTCGTAAAAACAATCATGCCCTCTACACCGAGAACATTAATTTCATCCATGAAAACCCTGAAGCTAAAGTATTAGCTTACAGCCGATGGAATGGTGAAGGTTCCCGTGTAGTTGTCGTAGCGAATTTCTCCGACAACTTCCTTGGTGGGTATCACGTTCCTAACTTCCCAGAAGCAGGAACATGGCACGAGTGGACGGGTAATTATGATGTTGAAGCTGGGGAAGAAGGTATTATAACTGACTTGGGATCTTACGAAGCTAAGGTGTTTGTTTGGCAGTAACTTAGCAGATGTAAATAAACAGCCGCCTGAAATAAGTTTTAATAAATTTCTTAAGGCGGCTGTGAAGATTACAATAAAAAATCTTCCACTTAATTTTACGTTTGGTTAAAATCAGCGGATGACTTTAAGCACTTTTCAGTTGCTGTCCCGGCATACTAGCTACTAAGTTCCATCCGGCGGACATTAATTTCTGATAGGTTGCCCAGCCCTTAGAACCTCCAGGGATTTCGTAGTCTGGTACAGCATATTCCGGAAAAGCTGTATAAGGTCGCCACGGCTGATTAGGTGCAGTTCGTAAGTGCAATATTTTCTCCCCAGTCGTTCCCATTACAGGCAACCAGCACATTTGTTTCATCACGTCACACTCCTTAACTTCAATCAGGTAAAATTTACTTTTTAAACAAGTCGCGAGTAGACAATAAGCGCTGCAAAGCGATGAGCCAGGATGATGAAACCAACACCAATGCTAAGGGTAGAGATAAGAGGAATCCATTGTAATTTATTCATATTTCAGCTCCTTTGAGCTGATATTCTATGTCCCAATCCTCTCCATTCACTCCTTGAATCACCTCTCTCTAGAGCGTTATTTATTCTCTTTGAATAACTCTGTCTAAAGTTTTAAAAGCTTTGGTATTTGTAGGACACTGCGATAATAATCCAGAAAGTAAATAATATTGTATTCATCATTACAATTTGCTTTGAGTATAAGTATTTCTTTAGGTATAGCAGATGAATTATTATTAAAATTTAATTTAACTTAAAGAAATACTGTAACTTAAGTTAAAAACTTTAGGAAAAAATTGCAAGTTTTAACTTAAGTGATTTACATCAAAAAAAGGTTACATGGCAAGCTCAATTGAATTTAACTTGTTTGCTCCTCGAAACAATGCGATCGCGTTGATTGGCTCTTTCTCTGAATGGAAAGAAATACCGATGGAAAAAGGTGAGGATGGTTACTTTCGCACCAATGTAGAACTGGAGGATGGGGTTTATGAATATAAATTCCGCCTCCAAACAAAAAGCCCGAATTTTGAACCAGATCAATGGGTGGATGTTATAGATCCCTACGCGACAGATGTGGATGAAGGGCGAAAACAGGGTGTAGTGCGGATAAAAGATGGCAAAAGGATAGTTGATACTTATGTCTGGCAACACGACGATACATTGTTGCCTAATAATCACGAAATAGTCATTTATGAAATGCACGTTGCGGACTTTTCTGGCGGTGAGGACGATCCTCACAAGCGGGGGAAATATGTGGACGCGATCGCTAAGTTAGATTACTTGAGCGAACTGGGAATAAATGCCATCGAATTAATGCCAGTGAATGAGTATCCTGGTGATTATAGCTGGGGGTATAAAGTCCGCCATTTCTTCGCTACAGAATCCAGCTATGGCTCGACAGAAGATTTGAAGCGGTTTATTGACGAGTGTCATGGTAGAGGTATTCGCGTTTTCATCGATGGAATTTATAACCATACAGATGAAGAATGCCCTTTAATGCTCATAGACCGGAATTACTGGTACTACGAGAATATGCACTATCTAGAAGATCCTGCAAACTACTGGGGGCCAGAGTTTAACTACGACAACTACGACGAAAACTTAGATATCAAACCTGCCTGGAAATACGTCGGGGATGTGGTGCGTTACTGGGTTCAGGAGTATCACATTGATGGTATTCGTTTTGATGCCCTGCGCCAATTGGCTAACTATGAATTTATGGACTGGCTTGCTAAACAAGCGAAAAAAAATACTGCACCGAAGCCGTTTTACAACATTGCCGAACACATTCCCGATACACACACTGTAGTTTATCCACAAGGGCCGTTAGATGGCTGTTGGCATGAAAGTTTCCGCTACTTTGTGGTTCCGCATATTTGTGGTGAAACATTTGAATTAGAAAAGCTCAAAGAGGTATTAGACCCAAAACGACAGGGTTATACGGCTGCTACGAATGTGGTGAATTATTTGGCAACTCACGATCGCGAACACCTGATGAGAGAGTTAGGCGATCGCGGTATTTTTGGCGAAGCCGCATTTGGACGAGCCAAGTTAGCAGCTATTCTGTTAATGACGGCGATGGGTGTACCGATGCTGTGGATGGGAGAAGAGTTTGGCGAACACGAGCGCAAAAGTGAAACAGTGACTCAGCCAAATAAAATAGCATGGCCTTTATTGTCAAAAGATTTGAATCGGGGTTTGTTTGAGTATTACAAAAAATTAATTGCCCTCCGCAAACAAAATCTAGCTCTTTGTAGCAATAACATTGATTTTTTCTACGAAAACCCAGAGGAGAAAGTTCTAGCTTACGTCCGCTGGAATGATGAGGGTTCCCGTGTTGTCGTCGTGGCAAATTTATCAGATAAATTTCTGTCGGGGTATCGCCTTCCTAACTTCCCTGCCTCTGGGACGTGGCAAGATTGGATGGGTGACACCCAGGTCGAAGCCAGTGAAGATGGCTTGAGCATCGACCTGCCAGAGTACGCAGCGAAGGTGTTAGTCATTTAATTCTCTAAGAGGGATTTAGATCCCTGTCCTGCTTAATTTCTACACCCATTTACGGATAGGTCTATTGACATAATAAAATTGGACAGGTTAATCAGCGGGTATTTAGTAGCTTCTAACTTTTGGTTACTAACGTCGTGATATCCTGATTTTTGCAAGCTGCTTCCTCAAAGTGTAAAAACTTTGGGGAGTGCAGTTTCAAAGTCCACAATCCAGAGTCGATAGCAGCATATCTGCAATGTTCTCATCCCAACCCCCTGACGAGAATGGATCTTCAGTGCCAGCCGTCTCGCTGACCGATGAATCCGGGCGATCGCTTAGTTGTTACATTGAACATTCCATAGAGGTAGAAGGTGAAGAATACGTCATCCTCCTGCCGATAGATTCACCTGTAGAAATTGTTGCCTGGGACGAGGACAAGGAGGAAGAAGAAGCCACCTTGGTCGAAGACGAAGCCGAAATTGACGAAATCTTTTCTACGGCTCAAGCAGTCTTGGCAGAAAGAAATCTGGACTTAAAGCGGACAGCATTTGCCCTGACTGTAGCCGGGGAATTGCCTGCTGTTGATGAGGACGAAATCCTCACATTGGAAATTGAGGATGAAGATACTCAGTTGGAACCAGAGGAATTTCAGAAACTCGCCAGCTTCTACCACAAGGAACAAGAGTATACAATTTACACTCCTTTAGATCCGTTGTTGTTGTTTGCTCGCATTAACGAAGCGGGTGAACCAGAGTTACTTTCTCCAGAGGAATTTAAAAAAGTGCAACCGATACTAGAAGATCAACTGTTTGATGACATGGAATAAACACCCAAAGTGATGAGTTATGAGTAATGAGTGAGGAGTTAAATTAGAATTTTAAAATTCAAAACTCAACACTCAAAATTCATAACTTTTCTTCACGCAGGGGTTGTTACCCGCAATCAAGATGAAAGCAATCCAACGCATCTCCAAATGGACGTTTCTCGCCCTCATACCTGTGGTACTGGGAGTCGGTACATGGCAGGGCTGGGCATGGTGGAGTTGGGCGAGTGGGCCTCCTGTGACTCAAACTCAATCACCTTCCTCTGCTGAACAAAAAGACGCATTGCTGCAAATCCGCATACCGCAAGGAACTTCGAGCCAGCAAATAGGCAAGGATTTAGAAGCAGCAGGTTTGATTCGCTCGGCTGAAGCTTGGGATCTGTGGGCATATTGGTTGCGATGGCAAAAGCGACCAGGTGGGTTTCAAGCCGGGACTTACCAACTCTCACCTACTGAGCCGCTATCTGCGATCGCGGATAAAATTTGGACTGGCGAAGTGGTACAGCTAAGTTTCACCATCCCGGAAGGATGGTCGCTAACTCAAATGGCTGCATACTTTGAATCACAAGGATTTTTCAAAAGCCAAGATTTCTTAGCAGCCGTTACTCAGATTCCTCTAAACCAATATCCCTGGCTTCCAAATAAGGTGCCTCATCTGGAAGGTTTTTTGTATCCGGATACCTACAAGCTAAATGGCGATCGCGTCACTCCAGAGGCAATTATCAAACAAATGCTCGATCGGTTTGAGTCGGTCGCACTCCCCCTCTATCAACAAGGCGAACAGAAACCAGCGCTAACCCTTCTTGAGTGGGTAACATTGGCAAGCATCGTCGAAAAAGAAGCGGTAATTCCTACCGAACGCCGTCTGATTGCTGGTGTCTTCACTCGACGCCTCAAACAGGGAATGAGACTTGAAACCGACCCTACTGTTGAGTACGGATTGGGCATTCGGCAAACTGCGGATCAGCCACTGACTTTTGCTCAAGTAAAAACTGCCTCTCCTTACAATACTTACCTCAACCCAGGATTACCTCCTACTCCCATCGCTAGCCCTGGCTTAGCTAGTCTGAAAGCCGCTCTGAATCCGGAAAAAACAGATTACGTATTTTTTGTGGCTCGTTACGATGGCACTCACGTTTTTAGTCGAACAGTACAAGAACACGAAGCCGCGAAAAATGCCATTCGCAGACAACGACAACAACAAAATCAGTAGTCATTGGATACTGGCTATAAGCTAATGGCTAATAGCCAGAATAATCAGCTTTTAGCCATTAGCCACTGACAAAAATCTAACAACTCACCCATACCTCTATAAGTTTAAATTCCCTGAATTGTTCGTGGAGTCTGAAGAGTCCCCAGTCCCCAGCCCCCAGCCCCCATACTTTTATGTCCTTAATAGCACCGTTACAACCTGACTTAATTTTGGGTAAACCAATTTTGAGTCTCACGCCGGAAATTCTCCAGCAATATCATCTCAAAGGTTTAGTGTTGGATGTCGATGAAACGCTAGTACCACTCTCGGTAGCGCAAGCCTCTGAAGAACTTGTGCAGTGGGTGGAACAAATTAGAAATGTGGCAACGTTGTGGCTGGTGAGTAATAACCTCAGTGAAAGCCGGATTAGCGGCATCGCCAAGTCGTTAAACCTGCCTTATATTACCAGTGCAGCCAAACCTTCTCGACGCAAGTTGAGGCAAGCTGTCACTGCCATGAACTTACCAGTTGAACAGGTGGCGATGGTAGGCGATCGCTTATTCACAGATGTCCTAGCAGGTAACAGACTAGGTATGTTTACTATCCTCGTGGAGCCGATGGTTGACCCCTCAGTTGCCGCGAAATACTACCCAGTCCGCACCGTTGAAGTCTGGATATCTCAAGCTTTGGGCGTTTCTCTCCACGCAAAGCAACAAAACTTTAAAAACCCTGACAATTCATGAGAAAGGGAAATATAAAAAAATAATTATGAAATCCATTATTGTCAAATTTTCCTGAGATTATAATTATGGTTCAAGTGGGGTCAGCCAATATAAAGACCCTAAAAATAAATCCCCGTAAATACCTGCGTAAAACGCCAGTTCCTCCTGTAAGCGGAACTGGCGTTTTACAATTTTCGATAGGGAATGGGGAATGGGGAATTGGGAATTGGGAATTGCAAGGAATCTTACCCAGTCCCCACCCCCTAGTCCCCAGCCCCCAGCCCCCAGCCCCCAGCCCCCAGTCCCCAGCCCCCAGTGTCTCAAACCGTTGTTGTAAAAATTGGTACTTCCAGCCTGACATCGCCAGAAACAGGTAATCTGGCACTTTCCACGATAGCCTCCTTAGTAGAAAGCCTCACGGAGTTGCGGCGGCAAGGTAATAACGTAGTGCTGGTATCTTCCGGTGCCGTGGGAGTTGGTTGCGCTAGATTGGGACTACGCGATCGCCCCCGGACGCTGGCACTAAAACAAGCTGTAGCAGCGGTAGGTCAGGGACGGTTGATGCGCGTTTACGATGATTTATTTACCACCTTGCAACAACCCATAGCCCAAGTTCTCCTCACCCGCAGTACCTTTAGAGAACGCACGGCGTATATTAACGCCTCCAATACCTTTCGGGAACTGCTGCGGCTGGGCGTGATTCCCGTGGTGAACGAGAATGACACCGTAGCAGTAGATGAACTGAAATTTGGGGATAACGATACCCTTTCAGCCTTAGTAGCCAGCTTGATAGAAGCAGATTGGCTGTTTTTAATGACCGATGTAGATCGACTTTACTCTGCCGATCCGCGCCAAGTCCCGGACGCGCAGCCGATAACTCTGGTGAACCACATTGATGAGTTAGAAGAATTACAAGTGCAAACAGGCGATCGCGGTTCTGCGTGGGGTACTGGTGGCATGGTTACAAAAATTACTGCTGCCCGGATTGCCACCAGCGCAGGCGTGCGGACAGTAATTACAGAAGGACGATTTCCCGGTAACATCCAGAAAATTTTGCAGGGAGAACCCATCGGCACCCAGTTTGAACCCCGCGACACAGCGGGGAATGCCCGGAAGCGCTGGATAGCTCATGGTTTGATTCCATCTGGCAAACTGATGCTAGATGAGGGAGCGATCGCGGCAATTTCGCAAGCCGGAAAATCTCTCTTAGCTGCTGGCATTACCGCAGTCGAAGGAGACTTCCAGGCATCAGATGCCGTAAAGCTGTGCGACCAACAAGGGCGGGAAATCGCCAGAGGGCTTGTGAACTACAGCAGCGACGAGCTACAGATGGTTCGCGGACACCGCTCCGAAGAAATTCCCACCATCTTAGGCTACACCGGAGCCGAAACCGTCATCCATCGAGATAATCTCGTCATTAGTTAGGGCTTGCTGAATAAATAATGGAAGACCCAGAGAAGGCTTGATTAGTGATTCAAGCCGACAATAATATAAGTTTTTGTTTTTCCTCATTTATCGAGCCATAGCTTTTGATGATGGACAGA
>NZ_JAMPKJ010000050.1 GCF_039962115.1 Funiculus sociatus GB2-C1
AACGCTCTTTTTCTTCCGGGGTCATAGCGGTTCCTCTTGCTTACCTTTTGAGACTTCAGTTGACTACCTATTATCTTTTCTTAATGGAATTTTTACAAAACCGGGATGCTCCCGGTATCAGCTTTATTGATTCCACAAGTCTCAAGGTCTGCCACAATCGGCGGATCTCTCAACATCGTGTCTTTAAAGATATAGCTGCACGGGGAAAGACCTCTGTTGACTGGTTCTTTGGTTTCAAGTTACATCTTGTTGTCAATGAACAGGGCGAATTGCTCAATCTTCAAATCACTCCTGGTAATGTTGATGACCGTAAGCCTGTCCCCGATTTACTTGAGTCCCTATTCGGGAAAGTTTTTGCTCTCCAGAGGATATGTCTCTCAACAGTTAGCTACCCAGTTGTTTACACAATTGGGGATTGAGTTTTTTGCCAAACCTCGACGGAACATGAAAAATCATTTGATGCGCCTGACTGATAAGCTTCTTGCGCGCAAACGTTCGATTATCGAAACTATTATTGACCAGCTCAAGAATATTTCTCAGATTGAGCATTCTCGACATCGCAGCCCCGTTAATTTTATGGTCAATATCTTGTGTGGTTTAATTGCTTACTGTCATCAACCCAAGAAACCATCACTCCGTTTAGAGTGGGCTTTGGTTCAATCAGCTTAACCCGAACTGAGGTTAATTAATACTTCCTGCTTTATCAACCCTAGAGGAAGGCTTCGCCTTTTCTTAGGCGAAGCCTTTTTTATTTGTCTTGAGTTCTATGGCAGACAGCGTAACACTACCAGCGATCGCGCCGTGACTGGCACAGCTTTATCACCCGTGTAAATAGCTCCGTCTTCTACGAACCCAGCCTCCTTAGTATCAATCTCAACCATCCACCCTCGCTCTTGCAAATCAATTGGTAAAGTAAACTCAATCATTTCCCAGTGAGCATTAAAGAACAACAGAAAGCTCTCATCAATAATGCGTTGACCTTGGGAACCAACTCTGGGAATTTCCTCCCCATTCAAGAAAACCCCAATTGCCTTGGAAAAACCAATCTGCCACTGTTCCTCAGTCATCTCGGTACCATCAGGATTGAACCAGGCAAGATCGCTTATCGTCCTACCGTGGATCGGTCTTCCTTGAAACCACTTGCGTCGCTGAAATACCGGATGTTTGCGGCGGAAGTAGATTAGCTGGCGAGTAAAATTTAACAGCTCAGCTTTTTCATTTTGCAAATTCCAATCCAACCAGGAAATTTCATTGTCTTGGCAGTAGGCATTATTATTACCCTTTTGGGTTCGCTGCATTTCGTCCCCGGAAACTAGCATCGGTACGCCTTGGGAAAGCATTAACGTCACCAGGAAGTTTCGCTTTTGTCGTTCCCGCAATGCCAAAATTTCGGGGTCATTGGTTTCCCCTTCTACCCCGCAATTCCACGAACGGTTATGGCTATCGCCATCGCAGTTGTTTTCTCCATTCGCCTCGTTGTGCTTCTCGTTGTAACTGACCAGATCGTAGAGAGTGAAACCATCGTGGGCAGTTATAAAGTTGATACTGGCATAAGGACTGCGCCCGTTGGTCTGGTAGAGATCAGAGCTACCCGTGAAGCGGTAGGCAAATTCCCCTAAGCTACCTTCCTCGCCGCGCCAGAAATCTCGCATGACATCGCGATATCTGCCATTCCACTCTGACCACAACAGGGGAAAGTTCCCGACTTGGTAGCCACCATCTCCCACATCCCAAGGTTCGGCAATCAGCTTCACGTCGGCGATTACAGGGTCTTGGTGGACAATGGTAAAGAATGCTGCCAGATTATTCACATCATAAAGTTCTCGCGCCAGTGCCGAGGCCAGGTCGAAGCGGAATCCATCGACGTGCATCTCCAAGACCCAATAGCGCAGGCTATCCATGATTAACTTCAGGATTTGCGGATGGCGCACGTTCAAGGAATTTCCGCAACCCGTGAAATCCATGTAATAGCGGGGATCGTCCTCTACCAGACGATAGTAAGCGGCATTATCTACCCCCCGCATCGACAATGTAGGGCCCAGGTGATTGCCTTCGCCCGTGTGGTTGTAGACCACATCCAGAATGACCTCAATTCCCGCCTTGTGTAGTGCCTTTACCATTGCCTTGAACTCGCGTACCTGACCACCCGGAGTTTTATCGGCACTATAGCCAGAGTAGGGGGCAAAGTAATTGAGGGAATCGTAGCCCCAGAAATTCTTCAGTCCCTTGTCAGCGAGATGTCCAGGAAAGCCTAAGAAGTGATGCACGGGCATCACTTCTACTGATGTAATTCCGAGGGTCTGGAGATGAGCGATCGCGGCCGGATGCGCCAGTCCCGCGTAAGTACCCCGCAGTTCTTCCGGGATATTCGGTTGCAGCTGGGTAAATCCTTTGACGTGGGTTTCATAGATGATCGTCTCGTGGAATGGGATTCGCAGCAGTTGATCCCCTTCCCAATCAAAGGACTCATCAATAACAACCGATTTTGGCATCAGATGGGCGCTATCAGTTTCGCTGAAGCTGAGGTCTTCTTCTGGGTCATCCCAAGAGTAGCCAAAGAGTTCTGGCCCATTGACGACATCGCCATCAATCGCTTTTGCATACGGGTCGATCAGGAGTTTGTTGGGGTTGAAGCGATGACCTTGAGATGGATCGTAAGAGCCATATACACGGTATCCATAGCGTTGTCCCGGTGCTATCCCCGGCACATAGCCGTGCCAAACCCAGTTGTCTACTTCCGTCAGGGTGAGGCGTTTCTCCTTACCGTCTTTGTCGAACAGACAAAGTTCTACACCGGTTGCGTTTTCACTGAACAAAGCGAAATTTGTACCTTTGCCATCCCAGTAGGAACCTAAAGGATAAACGTTACCAGGCCAGAGTTCTAGGTGCATATATGGAAAAATTCACGAAAAATTGATAGTTAGCTAAAATCAACTCTTTACAGCGTCAGTTCACTCCAAGCAAACGCATCTAATCTCTCAAGTCTTGCTAAACAAATGACTTAAGAATTGGAACAATTGCGTTATTCCACGCTGTATGTTATTGATTAAATTGATGTTGAAAATTTAGATGTGTTTGCCTTATTAATCGAGTTAAAAGTATTTTTGCATATCCCTGATGGCAAGTTTTTATATTTGGGTATCAAGTTTATCATAAATTATTTGCTCAGGAGTTCCTATTGAAACAATGCCCTGTATTAATAAACCGCAAGCAGCATGGACAAATGCCCATTATTGTGCGTAAACCAAAGAAAGTTTTAGACACCATGATCAGTGATTACCCACGTGTTGTTTAAAATAATTTAACTGTTACTGTTTTCTGCGGCTTCTATCCGAGAATGGAACTAAGGTTAAGCTTAAAGGTGATTTTAAATACAAAATATCTTCATATTAGTTATGGCTGATACCTAGTAGCATTCAAATAGGTCGCTTCAGTTCGCTTTACTCACAATGACATAGCACGTATAAATGCAACTTTGTATGAGTAGTATTTTCGGTTAAGTCTGAGCGCGATCGCAAACATCAATAGCAAAAATTCAGAATTCATAAAAAACGAGGAAGCCAGCAAAAACGTTTCAAGGGTTAATTGTTTTAGCTGCCTATTGTTTGAACCAATACTTTCCTAAATCTGAAATAGACAACTAGCAACGGGATAATCTACAGCCATTGTCCGCCCCGAAAACGCCAGCGGGGAAATATAATTCGCATAATTGTTTGCGATGCTATATAGACAGCCAGCCAAACGACGCTGTAGTGGAGTGCGAACCATTGTAGAGGTAAATCTCGTCTTACACCTGGTAAGCCAAATATTTTTACTAATAGCACTATAAATATTGCTTCCCAGATACCAGCAAGTAATTGCAAGACTCCGGGCCAATCTCTATCCCAGCGAAATTTCTGGATATAGTCATAAAGAACATCCCAAGCCAGTCCAAAGATAGCAACATCTAGCAATACCCAGAAATAAACTGGATTCGCTAGGCCAATGATGCCCAAATAAAAGGGTAAAGTTACTAAAACGCCTACTGTTGCAAGTAGTAATAACCGGGTTTGCCAGCGGCCAAACAGCGTTGGAGTCATAGGATTTTAGATTTTGAATTTTGAATTTTGGATTGCTCCGACGGATGATAGAAACTTGCAAATTGTTACTTTTTAGCAAAATTACTGAACGTGTATTTCCGCATAATCGCCTAACCATCGACACAGCAATTGATACTAGGGGGATTGATTTGCTGCCCATTTCAGCCATTGTCCAAGGGAACTAAAAAGGTTTAATCGGTGCATTCCAGGCGATCGCGCGGCTGCGAGGCTATCAACTGTACAAAGTGCGGCATACTGCAAGCCAAGGAAGCTATCAACAGCAGCGTAGGGGCCACCTAGTGTCATGGCACCAGCAGCATACATTCGCCCGCGTGAGGAGCGCATATCAACAATTTCAAAGTCGTTGGCGACGGCTATGCGCCCGTTTTCGTGCAAGGGGAGGTTGTAATGGCTAACAAGGTCGTTAAGCAGGGGACTTGCTTTGACTTTGGCATCAAGTCCGGTGGCATCAATGATAAAGTCAGCTTCCAGCCGAATTTGCCCTTTTAAGCCTTTTTCTTGAATGTAGGTGATGGTGTGTCCTGTTGCTGACGATTGCGGGTCGCGTTCGACTTTTTCAACTGCACCAAAGGCGATTTGATACCAGCCTTGGCGGATGCCTTCTTCTACGATGCGCTTCCAGTCTCCACGGTCTGCGGTGGTGGTGCCTCCCCAGTCTGCCAGTAAGCGCGATCGCGCTTGGGGATCGGCTTTTTCGAGCATTACCCGCAATTCGCCGCCCCAGCAGGCTTTGGGCCAGTTAAAGGGTTGAAATTCGTAGTGATTTTCGACGGTACGCTGAGAGGTGCCAAATTTGTTGCCTTGGGGTTTGGGCGATCGCATCAAGTGTAACAGCGCAATATTCTGATTTTTCTTTCTAGCTTCATAAATTCGCTGTACAATCCGCGAAGCGACAATTCCCCGTCCCCGAATCATCACCGTCCCGCCATATTGCTCTAAATGTTCGTAGACGTGGTTATGTTCCTCGTAGGCATTCACCACTGATTTAAAATCGCCTGTTTTTTCGCGGTATTCTTGCAAATCAGGGAGAAACTGAATTGCTGGATAGCCAGTTGCTAGTTGTACGTTGCGGGCGATTAAAAAAGCATGGTCGCGGCGGTTGGCGCTGGTGCGAGAATAAGCGATCGCATACCTTCCATCCTCTGTTTTCCGAATCGACCGCACGCTTCCGTAGCGAAATATTTGCTCCCAACCAATCCGTTTGGCTTCTCTATCTATTGAGTCAAATACATTACCAGCGCGGGGGGTGTAAGTTTGGGCAAAGGTTGGTTCAGCAAACACTTGCCATAAATACCCTAATGCTGTACCAATACTTCCCTTAAACAAGTCGCGCCAAGCTTCCCGTAAAGCATAGCTAGGCCAACCCCAAATATTATCTGGACAAGAATCTGAGTTTGAGCGCAACCGTTCGTGCAAGGGAATTTGCGAATTCATGCAAAGCCGCTTGTAACGGGCGTAGGGCTGCGCCTCCATCCCCAAAGCCGCAATGCGATCGCTTTTTACCCCAGAAATTCTCAATAAATCCACCCAGACAAAGCTGCCCAACCCCGCCCCAACTGCCGCATAGTCCACTTCATCCACCGACAACCCGGTAGCATGGAGGTCTTGCACTACAACTTGGTCTGCCCCAAACACAGGCGGGGGAAAGCTACTACCAACCGCCACCACTGGTTGAGGTGCAGGCTGACTAATGTTGGGGTCGGGTAAATCGGTATCTGGATTAAATAAAATCTGGGAATTGCCAGAAGGGGACGGCGCTTGTGTACTGGCAGCGAAGGTGACAATAATTTGGTAGGGGCCCATTTGCAGCGTGTCGCCGTTCGCCAAAATGCTCCGCGTCTGACGTTGCCCATTAACAAAGGTGCCGTTGCTGCTGTTTTGGTCAATTACTACCACGCCGTCTGCATCCTGTTCAATTAGGACGTGGAAGCGCGAAACTTCAAGACTATTAAGAACCATCCGGGAGACGCGACGCCCGTTAATTTCACCTGGCATCTGATTAAATTCTCGTCCTAGCGCAATTGGGACGGAGAGTATTGGTTCGCGTCGTTCTCCCGTTGCTGGGTCGTCCCAGCTAAGCCGAAGGCGCAGGGATGCGGGATTCATTCTTTATGACCTAATATTAGTTGCCGTTGGGAGTTACTAATACACTGAGTGCTGCTGCTAAGGAAGTGCCACACCAGGGACATCCCAAATTTAGCTGCTTATACGGAGAAACTTTATTACAAGCAAAACATTGCAGTCCGTAGGTTACAGATGGGTTAGGGCGGGTAGTACCCGGAGCTACTGCTTTTGCTGCTGGGGAGGACAGTGGCATTATTATAGTCGCGGGAACAGCGATCGCGCCCAGACAAACAGCAGTGACTTTTAGTTCCATCTGCCCTAAGTAAAAAATGCTACCCTGACTCAGAGCTACTTCGCCTTGAGCAATGCTGCATCCATCCACTAGAGGGGGATTACTTTCTCGCAGGGAACGCAAGTAGAAGCTTTGCTGCTGCGCTTGAAAAAAAATTTCGACGTGCAGTCCCGATACTGTGGGATCTGTCAGTACGATATCGCATCGAGCTGGGTCACGACCGATGCGGATTGTTCCAGGGTTTTTACTGATTTGGTGGTCGTTAATTGTCAGGCTTTTTACCTGCGTTGCTTCGTACCACTCTAAAGTTAGTTCGTTCATCGCTCTAGCCTTATATATTGTCTACTTCTATAAAGTGCTTCAAGTTAGCCTGTTCTGATTTCTAACATGAGCTAGAAGAGAAATCCGAAATTGTGTATGAAGTTTAAAGAAGGAGAGATTGGGGACTGGGGATTGGGAAGACCTATATATTAAATTCGGTTAATTTGTAACCCCAGAACCCCACGCTGCTCTTCGTTGAGGCAGGGTGGTTTTATACAATGAGAGAAAATATCGAAAATTGCAACATTTTGTAGGGGCATGGCAATGCCATGCCCCTACCGCCAACCAAAATCAACGTTACAGAATTTTCTTTTAATCAATGAAACCACCCTGCTTTTCAAGGGAGATGCAAGGGGTATCTTGTACGGCTTGCTACAGCCAGTTGGACTTTTAAAACATTGGGTGATAATCCAGCAGCTCTAGCTTTGCCTCTGGTGTAAATCGTTGCCGAGGCATGGGCACTGTGCCGTCATAAGTTGGTTGCTCCAGCACGGGATCGTCATCAACAAACCTCGTTCCCTTTTGTACCGACATTTCAGGAGGTTCAACAGAGGATTGAAAGTCCAGATAACGGTGAAACTAGGCTTCGGAGCGCCGAAGTCTAGTTTTAGCATCTTCGCCCTCTTGTGTCAGCCTCGGAAAATCACGCTCGGAGCAAAACTCTGAAACCTCCCCAACGTAAAGATTCGATAGGTGCGAGACTCAAGTCCAATATTCTAGAGTGACCAAGACACGCTCCTCAATACCTAACGCGGGGCTTGGCTCCTAGTTTAGGAACTTCTCTCCCGTAGGATTTGAGCGCGTTGACCATTTCATTTATTTAAATGTGGTTTGCTGCACTCCAAAAAAAGGCACTTGAAGCGTTCGCCAAACAGAGTCTGCGCTATCGTTTAATTCATCAGGATATTTGATGCAATAACTATGTCCTGATTTTTCTCGTTTTTGCAGTTTTAGCAACCTATCTAAGGAAACTAATTTGCAAGAGACCTTATGGCTCCTACTCTATATTCAGCGTCTTTGGATAAGTTATGATGGTTTCAAATATTATTTCTCGAAATAACGTCACCATATTTGGACGAGGCAAACAGCCAATGCTGTTTGCTCATGGATTTGGCTGTGACCAGAATATGTGGCGTTTTTTAACGCCAGACTTTGAGAATGATTACAAAATTGTCTTATTCGATTATGTCGGGTCTGGAAAATCAGACCTGAATGCTTATAGCGTTGAGCGGTACAGCGAACTCAATGGGTATGTTAAAGATGTCCTTGACATTTGTGAGACCTTAGATTTGACGAATGTCATTTTCGTTGGACATTCGGTTAGTAGCATGATTGGCATTTTGGCATCCATTCAAGCTCCCCATCGCTTCGAGCGCCTGATTCTTATCGCTCCCTCCCCTTGCTATATCAATGACTTACCCAATTATCTGGGAGGGTTTGAGCGCGCGGACATTGAAGAGCTGCTGGATATTATGGAGAAAAATTACATTGGGTGGGCAAGTTTTTTTGCTCCGGTCATTATGAGGAATGAGGAGCGCCCTGAGCTTATAAATGAGCTTGAGACTAGCTTTTGCTCGACCGATCCAGTAATTGCTCGTCGCTTTGGTGAAGTTACTTTCTTTTCCGATAACCGCGGCGACTTGCCGAAAGTGACCGTTCCATCCCTGCTCTTGCAATGCTCAGAGGATGCGATCGCTCCTATCGAGGTAGGGCATTATCTACACCACCATTTGCCTGAAAGCACGCTACAAATCATCAAGGCTACCGGGCATTGCCCGCACATGAGCCATCCCGAGGAAAGTATTCATTTCATCAAAGAATATTTGACAGCTGCCCATGCAACCTGAGTGCTTTAAATCAGGAGACATTTATCACCTGGATGAACTACTAAACACTGCACCTTGCGGCTTTCTCACGTTTACAGACGATGGCAAAATTGTCGTTGTAAATGCTACGCTGCTGCAATTACTTGGGTATGAACTAGATGAACTGCGGGGGCAACGTATTGACTCGATTTTGCCGCTAGCTAGTCGCATCTTCTATCAAACCCATTTCTTTCCCTTGCTCAAGCTACATGGCAAGGTGGAAGAGATATACATCTCACTCAGGCCTAAACACGGGAATACTCTACCCGTACTGGTGAATGCAGCGCGCCAGGAACGTTCAGGAGTTGTCATTAATGACTGTATCTTTGTACTCGTGCGCCAGCGATTTCGGTATGAAGATGAAATTCTTCAGGCAAAGAAGGATGCACAAGCCGCCATTTTAGCCCAGAACCAAGCTAACGCTGCATTGCAGCAAGCTCAGATAGCATTAGAGTCCAAGCAGGCAGAATTATTGGAACTGAATGCGAAGCTCGAAGACCAAGTTCAGCAGCGAACAGCCCAACTACAACAAGCGCTTAATTTTGAATCCTTACTACACCGGATTGCAGACAAAGTTCGTGACAGTCTCGATGAGCAACAGATCCTGCAAGCGGCAGTGCAAGAGTTAGGGGTTGAGTTGGCCATCGAATATTGTGATGTGGAAATTTATAATGCAGACCAGACGCAAGTGGTAGTCGCCTATGAATACAACCAAAGCCTGACTTTGGCGAGAGGGAAAGTTCTGGAAATTACTTCTGCCATTCCTGTGCTTGTCCCCGCTCTGATGCAGGGAGAAGTTTTGCAATTGTGTTCAATTATCTCCGATAAGTTGCTTCATAATCCCCTACAGTTAGCAATTCTTGCCTGCCCTATTTATGATGACCGGGGAGTTTTAGGCATTCTCTGGTTGTTCAGGCAAAAGGAAGAAATTTTTAGCAATTTAGAAATTCGGTTGGTACAACAAGTTGCCACTCATTGCGCGGTTGCTCTGCGCCAATCTCGTCTTTATCAGGCTGCTCAACTTCAAGTCCAAGAACTAAAACGTCTAAATCAACTCAAGAGCGACTTCCTAAGTACAATTTCCCACGAACTTCGGACACCGATGTCTAGCATGAAGATGGCACTTCAGATGTTAGAAATTTATCTGCTTCCTTTAGGAGTATTCGAGCAAGAAACCAACCCTATCAGTCAGTACTTTGAAATCCTACAAACCGAAAGCCAGCAAGAGCTGGACTTGATCGATACTCTCTTGGAGCTGGCTCAGACTGATGCCAGTACAGCTCCTTTAAGTCTGTCTCCAATTCATCTTCATTTTTGGCTCCCTCATGTCGTGGAACCTTTTATTCAGCGTACCTCTCATCAAGAGCAATACCTGGAAATTTCGGTTAAAGAAGACTTGCCACCCTTGATGGCGGATCTTAATTATCTGGGACGAGTGCTTACAGAGTTGCTCCAAAATGCGTGCAAGTATACTCCAGCTGGAGAAAAAATTAGCGTTTCAGCCCGTTTAACAGTAGATCGTAATTGTAGCAATATCCCCCTTTTGCGAATTGAAGTGAGCAATTCGGGGGTCGAAATTCCTCAAACAGAACACGAGCGCATTTTCGATAAGTTCTATCGCATCCCTAATAATGACCCCTGGAAACATGGTGGCACGGGTTTAGGTCTGGCACTGGTAAAAAAGCTAGTTGAGCATATGAGCGGCTCGATCTGGGTTGAGAGCAGCCATAACCTGACTCAATTTATCCTTGAATTTCCGCTTGCTCTTGAGTAGGGCTTTAAAAACGCTAAGGATTTAGAGAAGCATTAGTGCGCTCAGTTCGAGGAGATTAATTAGAGGTGCTTCGCCCTCAGTCCTAGGGGATTAGACTCAGAGCGATCGCACCTATCCAAACGGTTGCCCCCACCGCTCTCAATTTTCCTTGTTGAAAGGCGATCGCCACTTCAACATCCTCTTAAATCAGTCCCATTGCACCTTACCGAACTTCAGCAGAAGGCTTCCCAATCCCCAGTCCCCAGCCCCAACCCCCAATCCCTACCTATTCGATGCCAATTTATCAGCCCAGCGGGTTGTCTCTGGCAAACGATATTTCGGCGTACAACGCATTACATAATCTATTGCCGTTGTCAAGCTTACTCGATGTCCGCTAGAGACATAAACTGGTTTAACGCCTTTGCGAGTCCGCAAGACTGCGCCGATTGTTTCACTGCGATGCACTAAAGGTTGCCAATTGCCTCGCTCTAAAGGCAATTCCTCATGCTTCCCAATCAGCAAGGATTTCGCTACGCCAATAGTGGGAACGTCTATCAGCACTCCCAAATGGCAGGCAATCCCAAAGCGACGGGGATGGGCAATGCCTTGACCATCACATAATATCAAGTCAGGCGCGATCGCGAGTTTCTCTAGCGCATCCAGTACGGCGGGGATTTCTCGAAACGAGAGGAATCCGGGAACATAGGGAAACGTAGTGGGACGCTTTGCGATCGCTTGCTCTTTTAGCTCCAAGTCTGGAAAACTGAGAACGGCAACAGCTGCGCGTGAGATGCTATAAGAATCCTCAAAGCCCATATCGACACCAGCCACATACTGTACCGATTCCAACTGATCTGAGGTGATTACTTCTTTTCTAAGCTCTTGTTGGATAGGCAGCGCTTCTTCAACTGTAAGAGGCCATGCGTGACGTTGGTGGATTTTCATTGATCAACTTCCACATCCTGATTTTTTTCCAGCCACTCAATTACTCGTGCTTCTTCTGACAGTTTCGCTTGATTTTGCCCAACTGCCCTAGCTCGGACATTAATCAAGCCAATCGGGGTACTCAACAAATCTACAAGCGTGGCTTTGCCAGTGACGCACATCGCCCCTTTCATCGGCAATTCCTTCACTAACCACCGTCCCAGCCGCACTGCATATTGCGTGGGAGTTGGTTCGTGCATCAATTTGACACCATGCAATTCGTGCAAGTAGCGATTTGAGCGACCATAGCGCCGCCATTGGCTTTGGAGTTCCGGCACTGTCGAGCGGTGGCGATGCCGGACAATAGCTGTAGGGGCAAAATGTAGCTGCCAGTCGCTTTCCCTCTGGATGCGCCAACAGATATCAGCGTCGCCGCCAGTTGTCAGGTGAGGGCGAAATAAACCCACCTGTTGGAAAGCTTTTTTGCGAATTGCTAGGTTTGCAGTTTGACCGTATGGGCAGAACGTATTAGCTAAAGTATGTTTCTGGGACAAAACATCTTCTCGCTGGGCGTGTTGTTCCAGCAGACTTTTACCCGGCAAAGCCATAATTTCGCCTACGACAATACCAATATTGGGATTCTCGAAAGGCTGGATTAAGCCTGCTAACCAATCTGGTTCCGGACGACAATCGGCATCGGTGAAGGCAAAAATGTCAGTTGTTGCTGCCCGAATTCCAGCATTTCGCGCCGCATAAGAGCTTTGGATTTTGTTTTCTGTGATTGGGCGAATTGTCCAGCCAGAGGATGCGGCTGACTCGGCGGCTGACTGGAGAAGGCTGAGGGTGCGATCACTACTATTATTGTCTACCAGCAAATACTCTACATTCTCGGCTGGATAAGTTTGCGACAAGAGGCAGCTGATTAAACCTGACAAGTCCCTTTCACCATTGTAGATTGGGACTATTACTGAAACTTTGGGCAGAAAAGGCTGTGTCATGGGGCGGTTCATGCCGTTTCTTATATATTTAGGCGGCGAAATTTACCAACCAAAAGAAATACTGATTTAAGTTGAGTCGGTAATGCTTATTTTACTTTTTGGTGCAGTAGTTTATCTTCAGCCGTTTACAGCCGCATCTCACCTCCTTTCTATGTCTTCTGACTGATGATGCTTGCTGTTCTAAAATAGCAAAGTTCTAATAACTAGGGCATCTTGGTATACCAGCTCCCACCACCCTATGTTTCTGTCGGAAGATGGAGCGTTACGGGGATCAGCCAGTGTTACGTTAGTTTACAAGTTTTTAAAAAAATTGAAATTACTGATAAGAGGTTAGCAGTGCCTAACAGAAAAATGAAAAAAATCAAAGAAAAAAATGTTTGGAGCGATATAGACTTTCAGAAAGTTAAGCAAAGAATTAATAAAATAACTCAGAAGCTGGAAGAGGTTCAAAGCAAGTTTGAACCCCAGGAGGACAAATTCAACTCGATCCCGCAGGAATTTAATCAAAGCGATCGCATTGAAAAATCAAATCGTTCCTAAGCGCTGACGCAAAATAAATTCAGCCAAACTCAAATCCATCGGGGTCGTCACCTTCAGATTCGTCTCTTCCCCTTGCACAATCTGTACTTTTAAACCGCATTTTTCAAACAAAGCAGCATCGTCTGTAACTTCCCAGTGTTGCGATCGCGCTTCGGCATGGCACTGTTGTAACAAATCAACCTTGAAACCTTGAGGCGTTTGCGCCGCCCACAACTGTTCTCTATTGGGCGTACTCTCAATTAATCCGGTTGCATCCACTACCTTAATCGTATCTTTCACAGGCACAGCAGCAATTAAGCCGGGAACCTCCACAAGTGCCTCAGCACAGCGATCTAGCAGTTCGGGAGTTGCTAGACACCGAGCGCCATCATGAATTAATACTAACTGAGCAGCTGGTAGTGCTTGCAAGCCGTTATAGACAGATTCTTGCCGTGTAGTCCCACCGACAATCAGCTGCACAGGCTTAGTCAGAGAAAGCTCAGCTAAAATCTCCTTAAAGTCGGGAAAGTCATCAGGGTGAGCAATCAAACCGATCCAGCGAATGTGCCGTGAGGCTTCCGCCGCTAGGAGAGTCCAGGTAATCAAAGGTTTACCCAGTAACATTAGCAGCAGTTTGTTGCGATCGCTTCCCATCCGCCGCCCCATGCCCGCGGCTGGAATTAATAAGTGCATAATTCTCCTGTTTTAGCCATTAGTTCTTTCGGCGTAGGGTGTTATGGGTATATATTCCCTTAAAATTAGGCTCAGAAGTACCCTCAGTAACTCGAGATGAGAATACTAGCCCTTGTTCCCGGCGGAATTGGCGACCAAATTCTATTTTTCCCTACACTGGACGATCTAAAACGGAATTACCCCGAAGCCCAGATAGATGTGGTTGTGGAACCCAGAGCAAAGGGTGCATACCGTGTTTGCAAGTCTGTCGATGAAGTCATAGCCTATGATTTTAAGGGTAGCAATGGCCCCGCAGACTGGGGAAATTTACTCGGTATCATCCGCGATCGCGAGTATGATATCGTCCTCTCTTTGGGGAGTAGGTGGAGTGTAGGCTTGTTGCTATGGCTGACTGGCATTACCACCAGGGTTAGCTACAGCGGCCCAGGCAATTTGTTCCTTACAAACCCTGTACCCCTGAAGCCAGCCCAGTATGCCGCCCATATGTACCACGACTTGCTGCAAGGTGTAGGCATAAGTTCCCCGTGTCCGCCACTAGCGATTAATGTGCCTAAAAAAGATATCGAGTGGGCAGAAATACAACAGCGACAGCTGGGTATTGATGAAACTGGCTACATCCTGATTCATGGTGGTTCTAGTGCCTTGGCTCAGTCCAAGGGAATTGATAAAATCTACCCAGCCAAGAAATGGCAGCAGATTATTCAAGATATTCAACAGCGACAACCTGAATTGCCAATTGTTATCCTCAAAGGCCCAGAAGATGAGCAGTTGGTCAGCGAACTGATGCAAACCTGTCCGGGTTTGAAGGTGAGTTCACCACCGGATATCGGGAAGTTAGCGGCTACGATCGCTGCTGCTAATTTAATGTTGTGTACGGATAGTGCGCCGATGCACCTAGCCGTAGCTGTTGGGACTTACACGATTGCGTTGTTTGGCCCGACGGAAGCGAAGAAATTGCTGCCCCCAGATAGCGATCGCGTTCGCGGTATGCAATCCTCCACTCGTTGGATTGCTGACATTGCTCCGGCAGACGTTCTAGATAAAATTTGGAACACATAAAGAATTAAAAATTAAAAATGCGAAATTTTTAATTCTTCCTATACTTCAGTGTGGAAACAAATGGCTAGATCGGCAGTATTTTTGGATCGAGATGGCGTTCTCAATGTCGAAGCTGGGTATATTCACCAAGTAGAGGATTTGCATCTGATACCTGGTGTGGCTCAGGCGGTGCGACAACTCAACGATCGACAGATGTTTTGCTGTCTCGTCTCCAACCAATCTGGCCCCGCCAGAGGCTACTATCCGGCTAGTCATGTTGATGCCCTGCATTTGCGCCTAGCGCAGCTACTCCAGGCTGAAGCTGGGGCGCATTTAGATGCTTTGTATTACTGCCCTTATCTGTCTCCAGAAGAAGGAGGAACGAATCCAGAATTTACCCGTTGGAGTACCTGGCGCAAGCCAAATACTGGAATGTTGGTGGCGGCTGCTTGGGAACACGACCTTGACATAACAAGTAGCTTTATGGTGGGGGACAAAGCCACAGATATTGACATGGCGCACAATGCTGGTTGTACGGGGATTTTAGTGCAAACAGGCTTTGGCGATCGCGTCCTCACTGGTGATTACCAGCACCACACCAAACCCGATTACATCGCCCCAGATTTAGCAGCTGCCGTTGACATCATACTGAAAAATCCTCGTTCCCACGCTCATGGGAACGAGAATAAAAGAAAATTGTGAGGCTGGAACCAACGAAAGTTTTTAATTTGGTATTTTATTTGTCAGCTTCAAATTCAAAATCGACAAGCCTAAGATTACCAGAAACAGCACCAATCCAATTGTGCAAGCATAGCTCATTTCTAGTTCTTGAAAAGCCTGCTCGTAGAGGTAATAAACAATCGTTTTGGAACTGTTTAACGGGCCTCCCTGAGTCATAATATAAACTTCTTCAAAAACTTTAGTAGCCGAGATAGCAGAAATCACAGCTACCAGCACCAGATACGGTTTCATCAACGGAATCGTAATGTCCCAGTGCTTACTGATACCATCAGAACCATCAATTGCCGCCGCTTCATAAACATCCGCTGGGATAGATTGCAACCCAGCTAGATAAATCACCATGTAATAACCTAACCCCTTCCACACCGTCACCGCCATCACGCTAAAAATTGCCCACTTAGGACTGGTTAGCCAGGGAATTCCGGATTGTAGAAATGGGATGAATCGTGTCTGGTTAATCATCTGATTTAGCAGACCATTTTCCGCATAAAGCCACTTCCAGGAAAGTCCAGCAACCACCATCGAAATTACTACGGGCGTATAATAAAAAGCTCTAAACCAGCTGATCCCACGCAGCTTTTGGTTTACTAAAATCGCCAGCATCAGAGGTGCTATAACTAAAATTGGCACCACACCAGCAAGATACAACAGTGTATTTCTGAGAGTCTGCCAAAATACCGCGTCTTTCCACAACAACCGGAAATTCTTAAAACCCACCCACTGCGGCGGTTGACTTAGATCGGTGTACTCGGTGAAGGACAGGTAAAATGCTTGTAATGCAGGCCAAAAAACGGTCAAGCCCAAGACTAATAAGGCTGGAAACAAAAACAAATATGGAATTAGTTGTTGTTTATTAACGATCCAATTTTTCGGTATCCAATGAAGCATATTAAAAGTAGTCATTGGTCATTAGTCATGGGCTAATAGCTAATAGCTATTAGTTTATTGCCATGAACGATTAATCATTAGCTATTAGCCAATAACTAATGTTTAGCAGGGTGTAGTCTATTTTACTGTTGTCTGCCTAGTAAAGCTGGTAAAGGTAGTTTAATATACATTAACGTTGGTTTAATTAGGTATAGTAAATTACAGCCTGATTTTAGCCAACGAGCATTCTAGCACCTTTACATTTTTTATTCTTATGGGAGATGTTGGAAGTGGAGCGGTTAAAACCAGTTGATCTTCAGCAGCAGATACAGGTACTGGAAACACCGTTTGATATCACGAATGCTTTGCAGGGAGAAGACGCCTGTAAAGAGAGCCGCGAAGCGGTATTGCTCGTAGCACGCGCCTTTTCTACCCTGATGAGAAACCTGCCAGGCATAGCGTACCGCCGCCGCAACGACCAGAAATGGACTATAGAGGATGTCAGCGAGGGCTGCTATCAGCTTACTGAATATCATCCCATAGAACTAATTGGAAACCAGCGAATCTCCTGGGAGCAACTCATCCATCCCGACGATCGCTCCTCAGTATGGAACGATGTACAAGCTGCTTTGGAAGAGAATAGCCAATATCAGCTGGTATACCGCATCACAACAGCCTCCGGGTTAGAAAAATGGGTTTGGGAGCAGGGTTGTGGGGTTTCAGGATCGGGAGAACTGCTAGATTTAGAAGGCTTTATTATCGACATCACCGAGCGTAAGCAAGCCGAGGAGGCCTTGCGGCAAGCAGAAGCAAAATATCGCAGTATCTTTGAAAATGCAATAGAGGGCATTTTCCAAACAACGTCACAAGGGTGTTACATCAGCGCTAATCCCGCACTGGCACGCATTTATGGATATGAGTCACCAGCTCAACTCATGGCGCGGCTAACCGATATTGAGCATCAACTATACCTCGATCCGAATCGGCGGGCATATTTTGTCCGCCTGCTGCAAGAAAACGATGCTGTTTCCGAGTTCGAGTCGGCTGTATATCGAAAAGACGGTAGTGTAATTTGGATTTCGGAAAATGCCCGTGCTGTGCGCGATCGCGAAGGCAGGTTGCTTTACTATGAAGGCACGGTGGAAGACGTTACCGAGCGCAAGCGAGTTAAAGAGCAGCTGCGAGAACGGGCATTTTACGATGCTTTGACAGGGTTGCCTAACCGAGCATTGTTCAGGGAACGCTTGAGTCAGGCGGTGGAGCGAGCTAAACAGTTTAAAGACTATTGTTTTGCTGTGTTATTTTTGGATTTAGATCGCTTCAAGCTGGTGAACGACAGTTTAGGACACCTGGTTGGCGATAAATTATTGGTAGCGCTGGCTCGCCGTCTAGAAACCTGCATCCGCACCCAAGATACCGTAGCTCGTTTGGGAGGAGACGAATTTACCATCCTCCTAGAAGGCATTGAAGATGTTAGTCACGCCACCAGTGTCGCCCAGAGAATTAACGCAGAACTCACATCCCCTTTCCACATAGACGGACACACAGTTTTCACCGCCGCCAGCATTGGTATTGCCCTCAACCGGAGAGACGAAGAGGAGGTAAGGGACAAGGGACTGGGGACAAGGGACTGGGGACAAGGGACTGAGGGACAAGGGACTGGGTACAAGGAAATCCCCAATCCCCAATCCCCAATCCCCAATCCCCAATCCCCAATCCCCAATCCCCAATCCCCAATCTCCAGCACTGAAGATGACCTTTTGCGCGATGCCGATAAAGCTTTATATCGTGCTAAAGCATTGGGTAAAGGACGCTATGAGGTGTTTGACAAAACCGTGCACCAAAGCACTCTTCCCATGTTGCAGGTAGAAACTGATCTACGGCGGGCAATTGAAAATCAAGAATTTCAAATCCAGTATCAGCCAATCGTCTCCCTTTCTAGTGGCAAGATTACAGGCTTCGAGGCGCTTTTAATGCTTTGGCATCCCCTCAAAGGCTTCGTACCCACTGCCGAGTTTATGCCAATTGCTCAAGAAACAGAATTAATGATCCCGATTGGCTGGTGGATGCTCCGCCAAGCCTGTCGTCAACTAATTTCATGGCAGCAGCAATGCCATGAGCAAAAATTAACTCTTCATGTGAATCTGTTTAAAAAGCAGTTTTTGCAACCAGACTTCCTATCGCAAATTGACCAAGCGCTTCAGGACATGAATCTCGATGGAAGTAGTTTGCATCTAGAAATTCCTGAAAGTTGCTTGCTGGAAAATGGCGAATCTGCACCACAAATTTTAGCGCAGTTAAAAAAACGTAATATTATTGTCTGTATTGATGACTTCGGCAAAGGTTATTCTTGCTTGAGTCAGTTGCATCAATTTACCGTCGATGCTCTCAAGTTTGACCGTTCGTTATTGGCAACAGACAAGCGTACCCGCGAAAATCCCTTCAGAGAAAAAAGCAATTGGAATAATGAATATAGGCTGCCAATTGTACAGGCAATTGTAATGCTGGCTCACAATCTGGGGATGAGTGCGATCGCCCAAGGCATAGAAACAGCCCAAGAGCTGGCTGAACTCCAGCAGATGAAGTGCGAATATGGTCAGGGAAACTATTTCTTTGAGCCGATGGACGCAGAATCAGTTGGAGCTTTAATAAACAGCTGTCAGCTAATTGCTAATTTCTAAGAATCTGTGTAAAACTGCTGTGAGTCGTTTATTACCAAAGAGTCGCACCGCGATGTCAGCGCCACGATGCAGCCGTTGAAACCAACCCTGCTTGGGTTACTGCAAGCTTTGATTTTTCTATCTGTGAGCTGGCTGGTAAATAAACCTTCCCGTTCTCAAAATCTTAATCTTGAACCTATTCTCCAACCTCAGACGGAAGACGGCGTGACTGTTCTGGGACAGCCGTGTGAAAATCCCTATGTAGTTGCGATCCCCTCCTCCAATCCCCAGATTCTCGAAAAAGTGCAGCAGTATGCTCCCTCTGCATTTTTAACCGATTCGCCGCTGGGATTATATATCCAAGCTGGCTCTTTTTCTGACAGAGCGCCAGCAGAAATTTTGAGTCTTACACTGCGACAGTACAACCTAGACGCACGAGTTGCTTATCTACCAGTACCTTGTAACCTATAGGGGGGGGAGGCATTGCGTCTTCACTTTATAAAAGACATTCTGATTAGGGTAGACCTACAGCTAAAATTTTATGAATTTGTCTTTTTTAAATTTTATTTTTCAACCGCATTCCCAGCAGCGGAAAATAAATAGTTTTATTTATTTTGCATTAATATGCTTGACTTCTAATTTTTTAGTTGTCCAAAAACCAAGTTTTGCCATCCAAGAAATACGAGTTAATCGCTGGCTGGAAGTCCGACAAATGATCGGTAATGTAATTTATTATCAAGGAAGTAAATCTTTTGCGGCTAGGCTTGGTACGCGACTTCAGAATGTCGGCGATGCGATTGAAACTGGTGCCAAATCCAGTGCTGTTATCGCTGTAGACACGGAAATGGGTGTTATAAATGTTTCCGAAAAAACAACCGTGCGCGTCCAAGAGTTACACAGTACAGGGGACGGAGGGCGAGTGACGCGCTTGCAAGTAACAGGTGGACAAGTCCGCTTGCGATTGTTGCCATTTACTAATCCGGGTTCGCAACTGGAAATTCAGACTCCGGCTGGTGTCAGTGCGGTGCGCGGAACTGAATTTGGTGTAATTGTTCATCCTGATGGGAAGACAGGGGTAGCAACCCGCGAGGGTAAGGTTCTCACTATTTCTCAAGGAAAAGGTGTCTTAGTAGGTGCTGGGTACTCGATTTTGATGATACCTGGTCAAGCGCCTTCAGCTCCGGTTGCTCTGACTGGGGATGTTGGGGATGCGAGTTTGAAACTTCAATTGCTGACGACTGAGGCTAACCAGATGGCACGCATTACAGGTAAGGTGGAGGCGACGAATCTGGTGAGTATTGCTGATACTCCTGTAGCTACAAACTTGAACGGGCAGTTTGATGTGAAGGTGCCAATACCTTTTGATCGTCGTATAGAGGCTGTTGTGACAACACCTTTGGGAAAGCGACAGGTGTATGAATTGGCAGTGCCTTAAAGAAAGGAAATCAGATTGTAAGTTATTTACTGGTTTTCAGGCGTAAGTGCGAAGGAAGGATTCTTGAAGGTTGTGTCTCCACCCTCACAATATAAAAAGTTACGCAACATGTAAGGCGACAACCTCACATTTTGCATTCCCAGGCCGCAGCCAAGGAACGAGAATAGATTTTTAGGGTTGTTACTAATGGCATCAGAAGATCGCAATATGGGGGAGAAAACCTCTCCTAGACAGCCACATTTTTTAAACAAAAGTGAGTTGGGTGACGAAAATCCTGACTCAGTAAAAAAATGGTGGTGGCGATCGCTTGGGGGTGCGATCGCTACCTTATCTGTCGCTGGTGGTTCTGTTCTGGGTATTTGGCAACCATTAGAACAAATTGCCTACCGTGGTTTATTCCACCTCCGAGGGTCAATTAATTGGGATGAACGGGTGGCCTTAATTGTCATTGATGATGCCAGCTTAAGGGAACTGGGTCGCTTTCCCTGGCCTCGCAAGCAATACACCAAGTTAGTAAATAAATTGTCTTCGGCAGAAGCGAGTGTGGTGGTGATGGATGTGCTGATGCCGGAAAGTAGTCCGGATGATGGAGAATTGGCGGCGGCGATGCTGCGGCAAGGTCGGGTAGTATTAGCGCAGGGGTGGGACGCTACTGGTGCTGCTTTGCTTCCTACGCCAGTGCTGAGAGAAAGCGCGATCGCTTTGGGTCATGTTTCAAACACTCCAGACACTGATGGCATAACTCGCAAAGTCAGCCCGCAATTCGGAGGCGTGCCGATTTTAGGGATTACGGGCCTTCGGGTTTACGCCCTTACTAAAGAGTCGGTGAAACTACCAAATATGAATCGACCCCTGTGGGTGAATTGGCCGGGGTCGATGAGTCAGATGCCGCAATATTCCTTTGCTTCTGTAGTTCAGGGCAAAGTACCTGCGAGTGTCTTTAAAGGCAAAATTGTTTTGGTGGGTGCCACAGCACTTGGTCTTGACCCGATAAATACGCCGTTTGACGGTCATCCCCCAGCGAGTGGCGTTCACCTTCACGCAGCGGTTGTTAATAATATTTTGCAACAAAACTATCTGCGAATTGTAGATGAGCGATCGCTGCTGGTTTACCTGCTGTTGGGCGGGCTAGTCTTGAACTGCTCTCTCAGCGTCTGGAATGCTAAGCAACAACTGATCGCAGTTGCGAGTCTTTGTAGCGGCTGGGTGATGCTGAGTTTACTGCTGTTGCACACTGGTTACTTGATACCGATAGCAACCCCTTTGGTATTATTTGGTTTAACGGCAATTAGTTTGAGCGTCCAAGAGCGGCTGAAGATGAAGGCCCAGCTGCAACGTATCGAAGGGCAGCAGCAGCAAAGACGGCTTTACGATTCCTTGACAAGTTTACCAAATCGTGCGTTATTTCAGGAGCGTTTGCAGCTGGCTGTAGAACGTTCCCAGGAGTGGGAGGATGATTTATTTGCCGTTTGTTTGCTGGATCTGGATCGGTTTAAGGTAATCAACGAGAGCCTAGGGCATACGGTGGGAGATCAACTGCTAGTAGCGATCGCTCACAGGCTATCTAGCATTATCCGCCCAATCGATACAGTGGCGCGTCTTGGTGGAGACGAATTCACCATCCTGCTTGAAGATATCCACGACTTAAGCGATGCTACCCGCGTAGCTGAGGATATCAATTCTGCACTAGCAGCACCGTTTCACCTCAACGGATATGAGATATTTGCCACCACAAGCATTGGTATTGCCGTAAATAGCAGCAGGGGACAGGAGGAGAATAGTAAATCCGACCTTTTGCGCGATGCTGATATTGCGTTGTATCAAGCAAAAGCGCAAGGTGGAGGGCGTTATGTAGTGTTTGATGCGAGTGTGCAAAAAGATGCGATCGCGCTTTTGCAATTAGAAACAGATTTGCGGTTGGCAATAGGCGCTTTAATCAATACGCCATCAACAATCAGTGAATTTGCAGTATATTATCAGCCCATTGTCTCTCTCTCTACAGGTAAAATTACCGGGTTTGAGGCGCTGGTGCGCTGGCAGCACCCAAGGCGGGGTATAGTTTACCCAGGCGACTTTATCCCGGTAGCAGAAGAAACTGGACTAATTGCTTATCTAGATTGGTGGGTAATGGGCGAAGCTTGTCGTCAGGTGCGTGCTTGGCAAAAGCAATTTTCTAGTAATAATCCCCTGACGATTGGGATTAATCTTTCTAGCAGGCAGTTTGACCAATCTGATATGGTTGAACGGATAGACGAAATTATTCGGGATACTGGCTTGGAGAGTAGCAGTTTGAAGCTAGAAATTACCGAAACCTGCTTGCTGGAAAATGCCGAGAAAGCGATCGCGCATTTTGAGCAGTTGAAAGCTTTGGGAATTAAACTAGCAATTGATGACTTTGGCACTGGTTACTCATCCTTAGATCGTCTGCATCGCCTACCTATTGATATCTTAAAAATTGACCGTTCTTTTGTTAATTCCAGAAGCGATGAGACGGATAAATGGGAGATTGTGCGAACAATTATTATGCTGGCTCGTAATTTAGGGTTGGATGTCGTTGCTGAAGGCGTGGAAACGACAGATCAGTTATTTCAGCTTAAGCAGCTGCAATGTGACTATGGGCAGGGATACTTTTTCTCTAAACCTGTGGACGCTATGGCTGCTGAAGCGTTGTTGGTTTCACAGTTTCAGTAGTAAGTAAGGTGGCATTGTCCGACTTACAGAATATCGCTTGCTACAGACATATAAATAAACTTATGGCTACAGGTTCTTTTGAGAAAAATAGTTTTAGTTGGCAGATACAACAGCTGCAACAACGAATTCAGGAGTGGGGAGAAACGACAAATTTTCCCGGCTTAAATAAGATGTCCCTACCATCTTGGTTGAATTCTCCTATTTTACAAACAATTGCTAAATTCGCCTTTTGGACGCTCCTAGGTTTATTCTTAATCTGGGCTATTTTGCAGATTGGGCAAATGTTGCGTCCTTATTTTTATACTGCTAGAACCCAACCGAAACAGTCAGATGTGACTACAAAAAGGTCAGAAAATGAATTATCCCTTGCTCGTTGGTTAGAGCGATCGCAAAAATTCCAGCAGCAAGGTAACTACCGCGAAGCCTGTCTGTGTTTATATATGGCTATGTTGCAACGATTAAGTGACACTGGAATTGTCCCTCACCAACCCAGCCGAACTGATGGGGAATATCTGCAATTAATCCAAAATTTACCCCAGCAAAACCCCTATAAAATATTGCTTATGACGCACCAGCAGCTATGTTTTGGAAATGGGGAAGCTTCGCGCTCAGTCTTTGACAAGTGCCAGCAAGCTTATCGGGAAATTGAGACATTATGAAATCAAAGCGGCGATTATGGATATTCGGAGCGATCGCTATTGGCGCAATAATCCTGATAACTTTCCTAGCTGCTCCTGCCAATAATCAGCAGCAAAGCGGTTCTACTTATGCCCGTGACCCCGCTGGCTATGGCGCTTGGTACGCTTTCATGTCAGAACGGGGAAGCCCTATCCAGCGCTGGCAAAAACCTTTTGAGGATTTAGTTGATAGCGAGGCGAAACCTCCCATTACCTTGTTGCGCGTCTACAGCCAGCTGGAAGCGCCAATTTCAAAAAAAGAGCGAGAATTGGTTGACAAAGGTAATACTTTGGTGCTTCTGGGAATCCGGCATCCAGTTACAGAAGCCGCTTTTAGTACCCGCCATAATAGCCCGCAGGGAATCATAAAGATTGACACGCGGCGAAGAAAAATAGATGCGGAAGGACTTTTAAGCGATCGCTTTGGTGCCATTGTCTGGGAAGAAAGTATCGGCAAAGGAAAGGTCGTTTACGCCACTACACCCCATCTAGCCGCTAACGCTTATCAAGACTTCAAAAGTAACTATAAATTTCTAGCACAAATTGTCACTGAATCGGGAGAAACGAACAAATTATCAATTCCCAACCAGCTGTTAGTAGATGAATATCTCCACGGTTACAAAGATCCAGAAGTAATCAAGCGGGAACAAGGGGAAAATATAATTATTTATTTCACAAAAACTCCTTTATTTCCAGCTTTAATACCAGCATTCATCCTCCTACTCGTCGCCATCTGGGCTGGTAATCGTCGTTTTGGACAACCTCTCACTTTGTCAGCACCAATAATAGACAATAGCGTTGCTTACATCCAAGCACTAGCAGGTGTCTTGCAAAAAGCTAATAGCACTGAGTTTGTTGTCGAGGTGGTAGGCAAAGAAGAACAGTTACAATTGCAAAAAGCTTTAGGATTAGGACAGGTTCCCCTCGACCATCAATCTCTTATACAGGCTTGGGTACAACAAACCGGACATCCAGCGACCGAACTGGAATCATTGCTAAATTCACATTCCCGAAAATCTAAAATGAGTGAGTTAAAATTGTTAGCTTGGTTAGAAAAATGGGAGCAAATTCGTCGTAGCCTTCCATCTTAGGAGCGTGGAGTCAACAAAATGCAATGTTATTTGGTAGGGTGGGTTACGCTTACGAAGCACTCTACAAATTTTAAAAAATGGGGAAATTATTAACAACTAAATTATGAACGAAGCCACTATATTTACCCGCCTGGGTCAAACTTTAGATAAAATAATTGTCGGTCAATCTTCCCTGGTACAGCAGTTACTAATAGCGCTGCTAAGTGGGGGACACGTAATTATCGAGGGAGTACCAGGAACGGGGAAAACCTTACTGGTAAAAGTGCTGGCAAAGTTGATCCAAGCAGATTTTCGGCGGATTCAGCTAACACCGGATATTTTGCCATCAGATATTCTAGGAACGAATATTTTTGACATAAACAGCCGCAGTTTTACCTTGAAAAAAGGCCCAGTTTTCACCCAAGTTTTGCTGGCGGATGAAATTAACCGCACACCACCAAAAACCCAAGCAGCGCTGTTAGAAGCAATGGAAGAACAGCAGGTGACGCTAGATGGGGAAACTTTGCGGCTGTCTGATTTATTTTGGGTGATTGCTACCCAAAATTCTCTAGAATTTGAAGGAACTTATCCTCTACCAGAAGCGCAATTAGACCGATTTTTATTTAAACTTGTTGTAGATTACCCAGATACAGCAGCAGAAAAGCAAATGTTGCTGAATGTTCAATCCGGGTTTCGCTCAAAGGCGATAGAATTGGCTCCTCTGAAACCTCTAGCAACAGTAGAGCAAATTATTAGCGCTCGTCAAGCTGTTCAAGCTGTCAAAGTGGAAGATAATATATTAGATTACTTGTTGTCTTTGGTGCAGCGATCGCGCAAACATCCCGATATCACCTTGGGGGCTTCCCCTAGATCGGCTGTAGCTTGGTTGCAAACAAGTAAGGCGCAAGCTTGGTTAGCAGGGCGAAATTATGTCACTCCTGATGATGTGAAGGTAGTTGCGTCGCCGCTTTTGCGTCACCGCCTGATCCTGAAACCAGAGGCGCAGTTGGATGGGATACAGATTGACTCTGTAATTGCGTCGCTACTCAATCAAGTATCAGTACCAAGGTAAATATTAACTTTTCCAGGCGATCGCTTGGGAAGGTGACACATCTTGCGAGGTTTTATGATTCCTTCACAACGCCTCTATTTTCTATTGCTGCTAGGAATTGCGATCGCTATCATACTAGCTATCATTTGGGACGAAAAAACCAGCATTCTTATCACCCTGCTATTCGATATTTTGATATTACTTCTAGCTGTCTGGGACGGACAACGGGTGAAGTCGAACGCTGTAAAAGTGACGCGCTATCCGTTACAGCGACTTTCGATTGGGCGGGATAATCCGGTTGTTTTATCCGTGCAATCGGGGAAGCAGTCGGCTAAAATCCGCTTGCGCGACTACTATCCGTTAGAGTTTCAGGTTTCTAAACCAACCCTAGAAACAACAATCGACCCCAACAGCACCCAGGAACTAACTTATACTGTGCGTCCAGATAGTCGCGGTGAGTTTGTGTGGGGAGATATTCAAGTCCGCCAGCTGAGTCCTTGGGGCTTAGTTTGGCGCGACTGGAAGATCCCGGAAAGTCAGGAAGTCGCAGTTTATCCAGACTTAGTGGGGTTGCGATCGCTTTCAATTCGCCTCACCCTAGAAAACACTGGCACAATGCGCCAATCCCGACGTTTCGGTATGGGTACTGAATTCGTCGAACTGCGAGAATATGGTATCGGTGACGACACCCGCTTAATTGATTGGAAAGCAACCGCCCGCCGCAGTCGTCCACTGATGCGCGTCTTGGAACCAGAACGGGAGCAAACTCTGATTATTTTACTCGACCGGGGACGCTTGATGACGGCACGAGTAGAGGGTTTGAAGCGTTTTGATTGGGGAGTAAATAGCACTCTCTCCCTAGCACTAGCTGGGTTAAATCGGGGCGACAAAGTGGGAGTCGGCGTTTTTGACCGCGAAATAATTACCTGGATTTCCCCGGAACGAGGTCAGCATCAGCTATCCAAACTAACTGAACGTCTTACCCCCATTCAACCAGTGTTGTTAGAACCCGACTATGTTGGTGCTGTAACAAAATTGGTAACTCAGCAAACTCGTCGCGCCTTGGTAGTTCTAATTACAGACATAGTTGATGTCACCGCTTCCGCTGAACTGCTTGCTGCACTAAGTCGCCTCACGCCCCGCTACTTACCTTTTTGCGTCACTCTGCGCGATCCTCAAGTTGACCGACTGGCGCACACCCCCACCCAACAAGTTGAAGCTACTTATACTCGTGCTGTCGCCCTAGATTTACTCGCCCAGCGCCAAGTAGCTTTTGCCCAACTCAAGCAAAAAGGTGTTTTAGTGTTGGATGCACCCGCCAATCAAATCAGCGAACAACTCGTAGACCGCTATCTGCAACTCAAAGCCCGCAATCAGTTGTAATACCATAGCAATCCTTCTGTTTCTTCTCTTCGCGTCTTTTACGTCTAAAGAAAAAATTGTAGTTGAGTTGTGAGCCAGCCCTTCAGATCCCCGACTTCTTACAGAAGTCGGGGATCTCGCCCTCACGAATCCTTTAGGGCTGCTATATTATCAAATGGTTTACGGCTGCAATATATTATTAAAAGGGTAAAAAGCACTATACCAGTAACATACTTAATCGCAGATGGAACCACTGGACTTGGCGAGAAAAAACCTTCAATAGTACCAGCAATAATCAACATGGGTACAATGCCAAATAATAACTGAGCCGCCTGCAAACTATGAACTTTTAGCGCATCAGCGCGACGATATTTACCGGGAAAAAGAATAGCTCTACCTATCAATAAACCAGCCCCACCAGCTAAAAAAATCGCCGGTAATTCCAGGGAACCGTGAGGAAAAACAAACGCCCAGAAAGGGTAAGCCAAATTATGTTGAGCAACTAAAGCAGCGATCGCGCCAATATGCAGCCCGTTGAATGCCATGAGAAATATCGTATAGGCACCAGCAGTGATACCACCACCAACGGCACCAAAGGATACCGAGATGTTGTTAATCATAATGCTGCTGGAAGCTAAAGGTTCAATTCCGACAATCGACCCCATCCACAATTCTTGGCGATCGCGTACCTGTGAAATCAATTTTTCTGGAACAAGCAGCGACAAAAACACCGGATCTTGCCAAGCAAACCACCATGCAATCAGCGCCGCCAAGAAAAAAATCGCCGTCGCTACCGCCGTGTAACCAAATGTCTCTTGCACCACCGCCGGAAAACCCCAACGCACAAAATCCCGCACCGCTTCCCATTCCTGACGGCGCGAACCTTGATAAATCTGGTTGTATGCACGAGATGTTAATTTTTGCAAATCTTGCACGAGGATATTTCCCACGTTGTTTGTCTTTGCTCTAGCCAAATCTGCCGCTACAGAACGATATAAACTAGCTAGAGCCCCAATTTCCGATGCTTGCAGAGACGCAATCCCTTTTTTTTCGACTTGTCTCAAAAGGGCATCTAAGCGCTTCCAGTTCGGTTCCCGCCGCGCAATCCAACGTTGAATATTCATGAAATTTCCCCAGAATTCTCCCAGACTTGGCCTAAGATAGCGTTAAATTTTGCGCCTCACACAACTGGAGAAATCCTCATGTCTAAGAATCCCAGCTTTAGCCAACCCACAGGGCCGCTGAGTGTGGGCAATGTCGTTAGTGCTGCTTTGCGGATTTATCGCGATCGCTTCAAGTTATATTATGGTCTGGCGTTCACCGCTTATCTGTGGATATTAGTTCCGATTTATGGTTGGGCGAAATTCTCTGCAATCTCAGCGCTAATCTCGCGTCTTGTTTTCAGTGAATTACACGAACGTCCGGAAACAGTAAATGATGCCCGCCGTCATGTCAATCCTCGGATGTGGCGTTTCCTCTGGGCAGGAATCTTGGTTAGTTTGATATTTTTTGGGATAGCGCTCGTCGCCAGTATTGGCTTCGGTCTCCTGGTAGTGGTACTGGGTGCTATCCTTGGGCAGAATCCTACGGCAATTATCATTGTGAGTCTGCTGACAGTTATTGCCGTAATTGTCTTTTTGGTTGTATATATCCGGCTTATTTCCCGGTTGTTTATCGTGGAAGTGCCGTTGGCGATTGAGAATAATATGACTGCAAATTCAGCAATTAGTCGCAGTTGGCAATTAACGGAGGGATTTGTCGGGCGGCTGCAATGGATAGTTTTTGTTTCTTTTTTAATCACTCTGCCTATATCCATTGTTGTTCAAATAGTTACAGCTATCATTCAATTGCTATTAGGTGCTTTGTTTTCCGCAGATTCTCCCATCTTTGGCTTGCTGTATTTAGTGCTGGTTTTAGCGATCAGCTTAGCAAGTGGGGCGCTTTTAATACCCTTCTGGCAAGCGGTTAAAGCAGTTATCTATTACGATCTCCGCAGTCGCCGGGAAGGTTTGGGTTTGAATTTGCGCGATAATAATTAGGTGTTATACCTATCTTCGCAGACTGACACTATTACCTAATTTAATCTCAAGCTTTGCTCAACTGCTATGCACTTTTTTAATCGAGTTACGCTCCAAACTCCGGAAAGCGTAGAACTGGACTTTACTTTAGCAGGAATTGGCAACCGAGCTTATGCGCTGTTTATCGACTATATTTTCTTAAGCGCAATTCTGCTGGTCTTCCTAATCGTTTGGGCAGTATTTTCTATTCAATTAGTAGCTATAATTGAAACTATTGCTTTAAATAACAGTAGTTTAAACCTTTGGCTAATAGCAATTCTGTCCTTAATTACCTTCTCCATTTATGTAGGTTATTTTGTTTTTTTTGAAGCCTTCTGGCGGGGACAAACACCTGGTAAGCGCTATGTCAAAATTCGCGTAATTCGTGATGATGGTAGACCGATAAGGCTACAACATTCAACGCTGCGAGCTTTGCTACGACCTGTTGATGACATCTTGTTTCTGGGAGTGTTTTTAATTACACTTACCCGAAAAGAGAAGCGCCTGGGAGATTTGGTGGCGGGAACTATTGTGATTCAAGAAGAACAGCAAGTTACTACTAAAACTTTCTCAGTTTCCGAGAATGCAGAAGTTTTGGCTAATAAGTTGCAAATGGAAGCGGATTTGTCAAGCTTATTGCCAGAAGATTTTGCTGTAATTCGAGAGTATTTACAGCGGCGTGAGGCGATGATTCCGGAAGCAAGAACTGAGTTAAGCCGAAAACTGGCTAAACAGGTTAAAGAAGTCATTGCTTTGGAAAATGTGCCGCCTGGAGTAAGCGCTAATTTATTTTTGGAGGCTGTATATTTGGCATATCAGCAGCAATCATCAACCTGATAGAAAAATAGTCGGGACGCACGTCTGTACATCCCGACTATTCTTTAGTAATGCGGATGAAAGGACTTGAACCTTCACTTCTTGCGAAACTAGAACCTAAATCTAGCTGTAAAAAGCGTGAAACCCTTGATTTACAAGAATAGTCAATAATAGTCAATCTAATGTTTTCTATAAAGACTTCCAGAATCTATAAACTCACAATCTCCTAAAAGGTTAGCTGTAATTAAACGAGCTACTCTACTTCTATTCCAATAAGATGTATGAGAACTTGTTAATCCTTTAGCCATACCACTGAAATTTTATACATTGAATTTATTAGTTGAGTATTTGACGCTTATCCTGATCTTGATAGTTATTTGTAAATTACTTTTTTTGAGTTTTCTTATACATTATTATTTGGTGACTAATTGCAGTATAGTTGTTTTGATAAGTAACGCGCTTCTCTTTAGCTATAGATTCAACAAATGTACTTTGAGGAATAAGTTTTAATAAATTAATGGATTGTTCTAGCCTTGATTGGGCTTTCAACCATATTTCTATAGAATGAGGAGGGTTTTGAACAATAACAGCAGCTTCATATGCTAATTCTTGAGCAGTTTTTAAGTTATCTGCTGCTTTCTGTTCGATTAAAATTCTTTGAGTAATAATAGAATGATTTTGTTGATAAGTAGTAAGTTTATCTTTTACTTTAATATAGATAGGTGAATTTGGAGGAATTACTTCTAATAAATCGATCGCTTCCTGCCATTTAGATTCTATCTGTTGCCAAACCTCTACTGAATGAGGTGGATTTTGAGCAAGAATAGAAGCTTCCATAGCTTTTTTTTGTGAAGCTTCTAGTTTTAGGTTGACAGAAAGTAATTCATCATTTACATTAGTATTTTCTGGACTTTCATTAGTAGTCTCTGAATTAGATACTACCTGTTCTTGATTAGCGAAGCTTTGGGGTAATATATTTTTATTTTCAATTGCTTCACTTTCGTTGTTATTAGTGTCTATATTTTTAGTAGCAACTATTGGTTGATATTGAATTTGCCTTAATTTTGAAACAATAGCATTTAAACTTATAAAACTTGCAAATGTTAAAAGTATTATTAACTTTAAGTTTTTCTTCAAAAACTCTTGTCTTATTTGTTTTTTCTCTAACTGCTTCCTTAATTTAGGGTTTTTGAGGCACTCTTCTGCTAAACTTTTTACATTGCTATTTTCAGATATTAGTATGTTGATTGTCTTAATAAGAAACAGTAGCACCGAGAGTTCTAAGCTTTTTTTACTTTCTTTTTTACTGTTCTCGAATAAAGCATTTACCATGTTATCAACACCATCTCCAAGTAAGTTTTGACCTACTTCTGAGGCAACATTTGATATAACAGGAATTGGCATAGTAACTGTTCTTAGGTTAAATCCTAACGTAGCTTTACCAAATCCAATTGCAAATTTTCCAGTACGAGCAACAGTATGACTAACAGTATCAACAACAGTATCAACAACAGTATCAACAACGTTTCTAGATGCATTTTTTTTGATTTCAGTATTTACCTTATCTTTTATTTGCATCAACTGATTTTCAATATCAATTAGTTTATTAGCCTGTTGTTTCATCAACTCAACACTACCAAAAATTAACTTAGGACTTCCTTTTAGGTAAGTTCTATCAATTTGTAACCTATCTATTATCTGATTCAAAATTAATTGTTGATCTTGAGAAAGTTCCACTAAGTTCTGTTGTTTAACGTCAGACATTTTAAAACTCTAAGTTAATACTGGTAATAAAATACAACAGATAAAGAAATTAAAAAATTGTGAGTTCTACTGAAAATTATTCTTTAGTATTTATGAAATACGTATTTTTACGGTTTACACTGTCTTTAAAAGCATAATCATTGACCCTAAGTAAAACTACTTAGCCTCTATAACCAAAGTAAAAAAGGTTCCAGCCATCTAACAAAGCTGAAACCTTTATAGTGTATGTAATGCGGATGAAAGGACTTGAACCTTCACTTCTTGCGAAACTAGAACCTAAATCTAGCGCGTCTGCCAATTCCGCCACATCCGCATGGTGCGATCGCTATCATAGCAAAAACTTTCACCACTGGCACCATTTTTTTGCAAACACGCTAATTTCCGTTCTACCCCACCAGCAACGACTGGGTGCCATCAATCCAGATTTCCGTGCCGCTGATGTGGCTAGAATTATCGGAAGCTAGAAATAATACTAGCTGAGCCACTTGCTCAGAGGTTCCAGATTTACCGTCTGTTAAGGGAATTTGTCCTTCGGGATAGTCCACAGGTTGCCGAATCTCGTCCAATTCGCGACGCTCGGTATTTTGGTCTATATTTGTGTCAATTGCCCCTGGACAAATTACATTGACTCGAATCTTTTGTTCCGCCAGTTCCAGCGCCACCATTTTAGTAAAGGCGACCTGGGCGGCTTTGGTGCAGGCGTAGGCTGTCGCACCCGTGTTGCTAAACATCCGCGTGCCGTTGACGGAGGAGGTGACAATCACGGAACCGCCTTGCTTTTTCAGATGAGGCACGGCATATTTGACGGTAAGGAAGGTGCCTTTGAGGTTGACGTCAATCGTTTTATCCCATTCTTGGGGTGTCAAATCCTCCAGCGATGCCCAGACACCGTTAATTCCTGCATTGGCGAAGACTATATCTAAGCGTCCCCACTGATTTACCAATTGTTCCACAGCTTGTTGCATCTGCTCTGGCTCGGAGATGTCAGCCTTCAAAATCATGGCTTCTCCGCCAGTTGCCTGAATGTCGCTGACAACTGCTTTGAGTTCGTCGTCACTTCTACCTAATGCGCCTATTTTCGCGCCTTCTTTCGCCAGCAGCACCGCCGCAGCTTTGCCAATACCCGAACCAGCACCCGTGATGAGTGCCACTTTTCCTGTAAGTTGCATCGCCCCCTCCTCTGCTTTGATTTAATGGTTTAACAAAAAAGAGGAACATTACATCCGTCTACTGGGGGAAGGATATCTTTGTGCTTCCCAGTATCCGCCTGGGAGTGGCTATTTTGTTAGCGAAGCGCCGCTGTGGGTCAGATTACAGTAACACCCCGGAGGCTGAGCCTGCTCTAGGAGCGTTCCCAGGCCGCAGCCCAGGAACGGGAGTTGGGGGGAGCTTTTTTAAGCTTCGACTTTTACACCTTTCCAGAAGGCGATGTAACCCTCAATGTTCTTGGCTTTGTCTTTTGCCTGGGGATAGTACCAAGCCGCATCTTTATTAACCTGCCCATCGACTTCGATGGTATAATAGCTGGCTTGCCCTTTCCAGGGACAACTTGTATGGGTGTTGCTTTCTTTGAAATATTCCCGGTTGATGGAGTCGGCTGGGAAGTAGTGGTTGTTTTCCACTACTTCGGTGCGATCGCTTTCGGCTAAAATTGCACCATTCCAAACTGCTTTTGGCATAACTTTACTTTGCTTCGTGATCTATTAACATTATGAGGGGAAAAAGCAGAAGCCCTCGCTAACAATGTCTCAGTTTCAATCTCTCGAACACGCGCTAAAGCGATTTTTTGGCTACGATAGCTTTCGCCCCGGACAACGCCAGATAATACAACAAGCGCTCTCTAATCGGGATTTGCTGGTTGTGATGCCTACAGGCGGTGGGAAATCTTTGTGTTTTCAGCTACCAGCACTACTGAAACCAGGATTAACTGTGGTGGTGTCGCCTTTAATTGCCTTGATGCAAGATCAGGTGGAATCGTTGCAGGATAATGGAATTGGTGCGACATTCCTCAATAGTAGTCTGAGTTTGGCGCAAGTGCGATCGCGGGAACAAGACATCCTCAACTCTCGCGTAAAATTACTTTATGTTGCTCCGGAACGGCTGCTATCGGAGAAATTTCTGCCATTTTTAGATTTAGTACAGCATAAAATTGGCGTCAGTGCGATCGCAATTGATGAAGCGCACTGTGTTTCTGAGTGGGGACATGATTTTCGCCCCGAATATCGCCAGTTGCAATTGCTACGCTATCGCTACCCAAATGTCCCCTTTTTAGCTCTCACCGCCACTGCTACCGAGCGCGTCCGCCAAGACATCATACAACAGTTGGTGCTGCGGCAACCAAATATTCACATTGCCAGCTTTAATCGCCCGAATCTCTATTACGAAGTTCAGCCAAAACTAAAAACAGCTTACTCGCAACTTTTGCAACAAGTTCGCGCCTCTAAAGGTTCCGGAATTGTCTATTGTCTGAGTCGCAAGCGGGTCGATGAAATTGCTTTTAGGCTACAGCAAGATGGCATCAAAGCTTTACCTTATCACGCGGGACTAAGTGATGAAGACCGCACATCTAATCAAAGACGTTTTATTCGGGATGATGTGCAAGTGATGGTGGCGACAATTGCCTTTGGTATGGGCATTAATAAGCCTGATGTGCGGTTTGTAATTCATTACGACTTACCGCGCAATTTAGAAAGTTATTATCAAGAAGCAGGAAGGGCAGGACGCGATGGAGAACCTGCTAGTTGTACAATATTTTTCGGCTACGGCGATATTAAAACTATTGAATATATTATCGACCAAAAATCAGATCCGCAAGAGCAAAGAATTGCCCGTCAACAGCTACGACAAGTTATAGATTACACTGAAGGAACCGATTGTCGTCGCACGATTCAACTAAGTTATTTTGGAGAACGTTTTGAAGGAAATTGCGGTAATTGTGATAACTGTCGCTTTCCGAAACCTCTAGAAGATTGGACAATCGAATCCCAAAAGTTTCTCTCTTGCGTAGCGCGTTGCAAAGAAAGATTTGGGATGAATTATATCATTGATGTGCTGCGCGGCTCGAAAAATCAGAAGATTCAGCAGAACGGACATCACGAACTTTCTACCTATGGTATTGGTACAGATAAAAGTGTAGACGATTGGAAGATGCTGGCGCGATCGCTTTTACACCAAGGACTTGTAGATCAAACCAGTGACGGTTATTCTGTCCTCAAGCTTAACGCCCTCAGCTGGGAAGTATTGCGCCGTCAGCGTGAAGTTAAAATTGCGGTTCCCACTGTCGCAGTGATAGAGGAATCACCGCAAAGAGTTGCTGAAGTGGAAATGTTGTATGAAAGACTGCGCCAGCTTCGCAAACAATTAGCAGACGAACAATCTGTCGCGCCCTACGTTGTCTTCTCAGATTCTACATTAAAGCTGATGGCGCGATCGCAACCCCAAACTTCAACAGAATTTTCTAGACTTTCCGGCGTTGGGGAATATAAACTAGCACAGTACGGGGAACGTTTTGTAAGCGAAATCCAAGCTTATTGTAAAGAGCAAGGAATTACCCCGCAAACCCCAGTAGCAACAGCAACAACTCCGTCAAAAAATCAACCCAGTTACACCCAACTCAAAACATTGGATTTGTATATGCAAGGTTTGAGCGTTGCCGAAATAGCCCAACAACGTGACTTGCGTACAGGCACCATTGTAGATCATTTAGCTGAATTAATTGCCCTGAATCAACCAATAGATATAAACTCAATGGTTTCCCCAGAACGTCAGCTAGAAATTTTAAAAGCTATTGAAGTTACTGCTACTGAATCTCTCACCAAAATTCGGGAATTCTTAGGGGAAAGCTATAGCTTTGATGAAATTCGACTGGTACGAGGAATGTGGAAACGAAGGAATAAAAATTTTTAAGGCAAAGGTTCGCCAAGAAAACCTTTACTTACCTCTGTGTTAAAAAAAATCACTTTTTTTTTTGCACGCACAGATTCCCATTCTATTAGAATACACTATTAAACTGTAAAGGTAAAGTATAAAATACTACCAATCTTAAGCCGTATGGCACAATAAAATCTGTCCTTAAAAATTGCTATTTGCTCCCCCCAAAGGAGTATGTTGGAAACACAGCGATTAGCTAGAGGAGAAATTGAGTATGTCGAAAACTCCCACCTTCCATCTCAGCGAGCGAGAGCGTGCTAACCTCAGCCATGTGGTAGATTACAGCTCAGCCCAATCTCTACCCGAAGTCTGGAAAAAAGCGCGATCGCATTTTGGGGATGCCATAGCCCTCCATGACCCCCACTCTCAACCAGAAGTTGTGCTAACTTATACCCAGCTTGCCGACAAAATTCAACAATTTGCTGTTGGATTGCAGGTATTGGGAGTAAAACCAGAATCTTGCGTAGCTTTATTTTCTGACAACAGCCCTCGCTGGTTCATTGCCGACCAAGGTATTATGACAGCGGGTGCCTTTAACGCTGTTCGCAGCGCTCAGGCAGAGCGGCAAGAGTTACTATTTATACTAGAAAATAGCGGCAGCACTGCCTTGGTAGTGGAAGATTTAAAGACGCTCTCAAAACTTTGGGAACACCTCAAAGATTTGCCAGTTCAGTTGGTAATACTACTATCCAATGAAAAACCACTCCAAGACTCCACTGTGAAAGTGTTGAACTTTTCTGGAGTTATGGCAGCTGGTGCAAATCAATCTTTACAAAGTGTCACGCAAACCCTAGAAAGTCTGGCGACATTAATTTATACCTCCGGCACTACAGGCAAGCCGAAAGGTGTGATGCTGAGTCATGGCAACTTGATGCACCAGTTAACCACCTTGGGAGCTGTTTTACAACCGCATAAAGGCGATCGCGCTATCACCATTCTCCCCACTTGGCACAGTTTCGGACGTATTGGCGAATACTTTTTTCTCTCCCAAGGTTGCACCCAGATTTACAGCAACATTCGTCACATCAAGCGAGACTTCAAAGAATATAAACCTCAGTACATGGTTGGCGTTCCTCGGCTGTGGGAATCAATTTATGAAGGTGTCCAAAAGCAGTTCCGCGAACAACCAGCTAACAAACAGAAACTGGTTAACAACCTACTCAATGTAAGTCAGCGTTACATCAAGGCTCGTCGCACCTTCTCAAAGTTACGCTTAGATAATCTATCTCCCTCGCTTCCAGAAAGAATCTTGGCTGGAATACAAGCTTTAGCTTTGTATCCTATCCATGCTCTTGCTGGAAAACTCGTGTATGAAAAAATACGCGAAGCTACAGGAGGAAAAATGAAGTATGTTCTCAGCGGCGGCGGTTCCTTAGCCATGCACTTAGAGAACTTCTTTGAAATTACCGGGCTTCAGGTACTCGTAGGGTATGGCCTTACGGAAACTTCCCCCGTCACCCACGCCCGTCGCCCTTGGCATAATCTACGAGGTTCATCCGGACAACCAATTCCCGGTACAGAAGCTAAGATTGTTGACCCGGAAACTCGTCAGCCGCTTCCTGTCGGTCAACGAGGTTTAGTGTTGTTGCGAGGTCCCCAAGTTATGCGAGGCTATTACAAAAATCCTGAAGCCACTGCTAAGGCAATTGACCCGGAAGGCTGGTTTAATAGCGGCGACTTGGGTTGGCTGACAGTGGCCAATGATGTGGTGCTGACCGGAAGGGCAAAGGATACGATTGTCTTAACTAATGGTGAAAATATCGAACCGCAGCCAATTGAAGATGCTTGTCTGCGAAGCCCTTACATCGACCAGATTACTCTAGTAGGACAAGACGAGCGATCGCTTGGTGCTTTAATTGTCCCCAATGTGGAAGCGTTGGAAAAGTGGGCAGCTTTACAAAATTTACACTTGCGTCTACCAGACCAACCATCTCCAGGCACACCAGAAATAGACCTCGATAGTAAGATCATTCAGGACTTAATCCGGCAAGAGTTGAATCGAGAGGTGCAAAATCGCCCTGGATATCGCCCAGATGACCGTATTGGCCCGTTTAGGCTAATTTTAGAACCCTTTTCCATTGAAAATGGCATGATGACCCAAACCTTGAAAATCAAGAGACCTGTCGTAATGGAACGCTACCGCGATATGATCGACGGGATGTTTGCCTGATTCAGTTGGAAAGTTGAAAAGTTGGCAAGTTGAAAGTTAATAAGTTAAAAATTGGTTAAGTTTAAACCTGTAACTTTCAACTTTCAACCTTCAAACTGATCCTACGGGAACGCCGTAGGCAGAAAAACTTTCTAACTTTTCTGAGTCCTCCTTTAATTTTCTCAAGTACAACGGATATGGATGTTTCTCAATCACACCTGCTGCTGAAGCGACCAGTTACTATTAAAGCGGTTGTCACTCCTCGTTGGAAGGAGGAAGCACAGCAGCAACTACAGACGCAAATTAATCAACTTGACTCTCAGCTACAACAGCTGGAGATGCAAGGACAGAGGGCAATATCGGAAATCCAAAAACAGAGTTTGCAGCCCCCTGGCCCTCAAGTGATGCAACAAATTGACAATATCCAAATCCAAGTCAATCAAAAGAAAAGTGAATTCCTAGAGCAAAAGAATCAGCTGCTGCAACAGTTGCAACAAGTGCAAATGATAGACCTCAACGACGAGGTTAACCACGGTCAAATTGAAGGCTTCTTTAAAGTTGAACCGGGAGACAACCTGATTCAAAAAATGCAGGTAGAAATTCTTCTGCGGGATGGAATTGTCGAAGAAATTCGCGGGGAAATTTAAGAATTTGGGAATTGGGGATTGGGGATTGGAAAAAAGTCTTACCTAGTCCCCAGTCCCCAATCCCCAGTCCCTAGCCCCCAGTCCCCAGCCCCTATTGACAAATTTCGGTTGACCAATCTTGATGACCCCGCCCCACACGACACTTTACCTGGGAACCAACCCAAGCTATCGTCCATTCTTGGGGCTTTTGGGCTGATGGAGAGGTTGGTGCAAATTCTACGCGATACTTAATACTACCAACAGAATCATCTGCAACCCCAGTTTGAGTAATAGTTACAACAGCTCGATCCGGTTGCGGATACTCAACCCTAACATCCCGCGATCCTCCCTCGGATTCAATGTTACCGAAAGCTGCCAGAGCGATCGCTTGCGGGTCAGTTCCCTTCAAAGATTTACCATCTTTGATATTCGTTAGAGGTATAGTTTTATACTTTTCTCTCTCTGCCTCTGCACTAACGGGGATACTTTGGCTCACCTGTGTCGTTGGCGATTGTAACCCAGGCGTAGGAGTATTATTCGTATCTGAACCTATAGCTGGATTTATAGCTGACCGAGGGTACTGTTCACGGATGTCGCTGCAAGCACCCAAACTCAGCGTCATACTTACTAACACCAAAAGGGAAATTCCAAATTTGCCAGACATTAGATATAATAGAAAGTTTCAATTTAGTTCTATATATCCAATTCTAGCCAGCAGCGCCAGCGTCCGGAGGAATCAGCGTTGTAAGGTTGTCAGCAATACAGACATATAGACCGTGGTAAGGTCTGATAGTAGGAGAGAAGCATCCCAAGCGAAAAATTTGGGATAAAGTCAGAAATTGTTCCTCGAATGCTTCGCCCCTAAGCCATCCGTCAAGATACAATATTCGTCTGGCTTTAATCTTGTTCTTGTAGACTGTCGATTCGGAAGACCACCCCATGATTCACGAAGTTTTCATGCCCGCTCTTAGTTCCACGATGACCGAAGGCAAAATAGTCTCTTGGGTCAAATCTCCAGGCGACAAAGTGGAAAAAGGCGAAACCGTGGTCGTTGTAGAGTCAGACAAAGCTGATATGGATGTGGAATCCTTTTATGAAGGCTACCTGGCTACAATCATCGTACCTGCTGGGGAAGCGGCACCCGTTGGGGCAGCGATCGCGCTGGTCGCAGAAACCGAAGCCGAAATCGAAACAGCCCAACAACAGGCTCCCAGTGCTGGCAGCGCCACCCCCACACCTGCACCAGCCCCCACTCCCCAAGAACAGCCAGCAGCCGCTACCGCAGCCGTAGAAACGCCACCAGCAGCACGGCGCAACGGACGCAGCATCATCTCACCCCGCGCCCGTAAATTAGCAAAAGAGCTGAAAGTTGATTTAAGTAACATCCAAGGCAGTGGCCCCCACGGGCGCATTGTTGCCGAAGATGTAGAAGCAGCAGCGAATAAAGGCAAACAACCTGCTGCCGCAACTGCCACACCAACAATGGTACCCGTTGCACCACAGCCAGCACCAACAGCACCAGCACCAGCACCATCTGTTAAACCCGCAGCAGCAGCCACTATACCAGCCGTTGCCGTTCCTGGTAGTGTCGTCCCCCTCAACACGCTGCAAAATGCCGTCGTGCGGAACATGGTAGCCAGTCTGCAAGTGCCTACTTTCCGCGTTGGTTACACCATCACCACCGATAACCTAGACAAACTCTACAAGCAAATTAAATCCAAGGGTGTCACCATGACAGCGCTACTCGCCAAAGCAGTAGCCGTAACCTTGCAAAAACATCCCTTGGTGAATGCCAGCTACTCAGAGCAGGGAATCCATTATCATAGTGCGATTAACGTAGCCGTAGCCGTAGCAATGGACGACGGCGGCTTAATTACGCCAGTTCTGCAAAATGCTGACCAGCAGGATATTTACTCTTTGTCCCGTACCTGGAAAGATTTAGTAGAGCGATCGCGCAGCAAGCAGCTGCAACCCGCCGAGTACAGTTCTGGCACCTTTACCCTCTCCAATTTAGGGATGTATGGCGTAGACAAGTTTGATGCCATATTACCTCCAGGGACAGGTGCTATCTTGGCAATTGGCGCGTCGCGTCCCCAAGTCGTCGCCACCGAAGACGGAATGATGGGAGTGCGGCGACAAATGCAGGTAAATCTGACCGCAGATCACCGAATTATCTACGGTGCAGATGGCGCAGCTTTCTTGCAAAGCTTGGCGAAGTTAATTGAAACTAACGTGCAATCTCTGACAATGTAACTTTCACTAAGGCAAAATTGGCGATTTGTAGGGGCATTGCCATGCCCCTACACAGGAAATTGACGGTTAATAAATCCATGCACCTAAATTTCCAAGGCAAAATCTGCATACATTGCAACACACAGAATAAACAGTTGGTTGTTGGCATCATGGAAGCGGGCTGAGACAGTGACGCACAAATCTCCTGACGGTCGCGGTACATAAGGGTCGGTCGTATAATAAGCAAATTGTGCTTCCAGCAAAAGATAATAATATTCCTTTAGCGAGTGATCGGTGCCTTTAACGGGCGCAGGAAAAATAATTGTCTTTTGTGGTTGCAAGTGCCGCAGGTTGCAGATGCAGTCGCTGACTTGTATGCCCGTTTCATCCAAAACGTGGATCGATTCCACTGAGGGATAATGTCCAATGATTTCGTTCAATTGCCGATCGAAATCTTCCACCTGAGTTGTGGTCAATTCCCTCAAGCAAGCGTCCACAGTCGCCAAGCGTTCCTCCTGCTTGGATTTGCGGGCTTTGATTTTAGCCAGCTTATGGCTTTTGAATTTGTTTGCGGTGTCGTTGATAGTGTCTTGGAAGCCGTTGTCCCGTTCGGCATCAATGGCGTGGGGTCTGGCAAAATAATAGCCTTGTAGCAAGTCCGCACCTAATTCTAGGACTGCGATCGCTTCCTCCTGGCATTCTATCCCTTCCGCGATTACCCAACCGCCGATTTTTTCCGACAACATGACCAGCGACTTGAAAATCTGCTGCTTGTGGTATTCGTTGTGAATATTTTGTACCAAACTGCGGTCGATTTTCAAAATGTCCGGCTTGATAAAAGCAATGCGGTCAAGGTTGGAGTGACCGCAACCTATGTCATCCAGCGCTACTAAAAAGCCATGCTGCTTGTAGCTGTCCACCATCCGACTCAACGCTTTGATGTCGTCGATGTGCGACTCCAGAATTTCGATGACGATGTTGTGCGGATTTAGATTTAAGTGTTCCACCACATCCAGCAGTTCGCCGCAGCCCTTTAAGTCACTAACCACCGTAGAAGGGTGAAAATTCAAAAACAAAATCAGCTTTGGGTTGGCAGCATGGAGGCGCAGGAAGTTTTCCGCAGCCGTTTTGCTGCACAGCTTGTCTAAATCTAGGATGGTGTCCAAAACAGCAGCTAAGCCGAAAAGAGTGTCGGGAGAAATAAGCGAACCGCCCTCCCCAATGCCTCGCGCTAACGCTTCCAGTCCAATAACATCTCTTCTACGGATTGAAACGATTGGCTGGAAATGAGGTTGCAGGCGCTTGTTTTGAATAATATCGCGGATGCAACAGCGGGGGGAATTATCAGAATCGACATTGGCAACTTGCATGGGTGAAAATTTACTAGCAATTTCTAGCAGACATCAAGTTGAAACCGCAGGAATGCAGTTACTGTCTCTAGCAATTCTTGATTGGGTGCAATACATCTCTAGGAACATGGCAATGCCATGTCCCTATCAAGCTGGACTGAACGTCAGAACTGCCATATATTCCACTGAAAAACTCTATACAGGGCAATATGGTTTACTTAATGTGTGCGATATTCAAGTCCAATGAACCCTGGCGATTGCTGCTTTCCTACTTCTTTTATATTACAGGGCAATCTTTGAAAGAACTGTATCATCCTTACAGCTTTACCTCATCGACACTTAGGGAATATATTTGGTAAATATAGGATGTTATTTTAAAAACAATAATTCTTTTGTTAAAATTTTTGTTTGGTGTTTCCTACCAAAATTAGCCGATTGGTGTCACCTCTCAATTATGCAACGCCCGTTTTTCGGTGTTTTCTCGGTTGTTGTTTTAAACCTTGATCAGCCAAGCTCTTAATCGAAGAGTATTATCAAGTTTGATTCAAATGCTAAGAATTTTTCGTTGGACGTTTGCCCTATCTGGCTTTTTGATTACACTGACAACTAAGGCTGCTTTTAGTCTTCCAGCATCGCAAGTACAATCTCATGTTGACATACCATTTTGTTATATGCAAACAGCAAATGGTCAAATGGTAAATTTAGAAACTTTGTGCGGTAAATCACCAACCACAGCACCAGCTAACAATACTCCCGTTTCATCTACCTTTCCACCTATACCTTCAAATCTCTCTAATTTGTCAATTCCGCCTTCAGGTCTTGCTCAAAAGTAAGCGATCGCATATCAACCCAGCAGTTCATCTACCGCCACACTGAACCCTTGCAAAACGACTTGAGTGCTAACCACCTCACCAAGTTTCTCTATCCAGACAAAGTAAAAAAGAGCAATCAATCTGGCAACGCCGCTTTTCGGAACATCAAATTCGAGACGAAGAAGATTTTGCTAAACACCTGGAGTATATTCACTATAATCCAGTCAAACATGGATTAGTGAAAGCACCGAAAGACTGGGAATATTCTAGTTTTTACCGTTATGTTGCTGCCGGATTATATGATGTATTTTGGGGTTCTGCGGAAGAAATGTTGTTTTATGTCAGTGTAGGACACGAGTAAGTTGGGAGCTGTTTTAATATCAATTTATAATAATTTTAGGTTGGGTAGAGCGAAGCGCAACTCAACAAATGCTTGTTAATAAATAAGTTGGGTTTCCTACGTCAACCCAACCTACTGTGAAGAATAATTGTAGCGAAACCCAACAAATGCTTGTCAATGTTGGGAGCATCCCGGTTTTGTAAAAATTCCATTAAGAAAAGATAATAGGTAGTCAACTGAAGTCTCAAAAGGTAAGCAAGAGGAACCGCTATGACCCCGGAAGAAAAAGAGCGTT
>NZ_JAMPKJ010000051.1 GCF_039962115.1 Funiculus sociatus GB2-C1
ATATTCCTAACAGTGCAGTTATTGCTAGAGTCCGCTCTCAACTCGCCATCTCCACTGGTTCTGCCTGCTCATAAGGTGTAGAAACACTTTCCCATGTCCTTCAAGCGCTTAGCAATAGAAGCGATGTTGCAACGTATCGAGGCCGCTAGGGGGTGGAGAGCGATCACATCCGAAGAAGAACTGCGAGAGTTGCTAGGATTGCACAACGAGTGACCCAGCTCCCCCAGCAACCTATCCCACGCTTCTCTAGAGCATGACCAGCGTAAGAAACCAGAAACTCCAAGTAAGAACCCAACTTTATTGGGAACCAAAAATTAACTCATCACCTTGCCAACCATAACAATTACCCACCTTAACCATGAAGAAAGACTTTAACGATCCCAAGACCCTAATCGATGACCGCACTCCGGTTCCTAAACAAACAATAGACTTGACAACAGCTTTACAAGGGAAACAGGTTACGGTGCGGGAGTTGAAGTTTGGAGAGGGCTTTCAGAAGCTTGTGAAACCACCTCACTTTGATGCGATTCAATTTCTCAACTCAATGATGGGAGTTGATGAAAACACAATTACGATGGAAGCCAGCGTTGGCGAACATTTTTCCTGCCCAGAATCGGCAAGGAAGGCTTTCGCGTCAATAAATCAACTGAGGCACCTGACTATTGATTACAAGAAGGTTAATGGTGTTGATCACCTATGGTGCAAAAGGGAAAATTCCGACAGTAATAATAGCGATCGCGCCAGCGCAAACAAGAACGTAGATCGCGTCGGATGCAAAGAGAAAAATTCTAACGGTAATTCCAAAGATAGGGAAGAGGAAAACTACATAACAGCAGCCAAGTACCTACCAGGCCTACTACGAGAGAACGGCGACATTCTGGTTAAGTCCGATCAACAAGAGATATTTGCCCAATTCAAGAAAGCATACAGAACCCAAGCTCTATGGATTGAGCATTACCGCCTAGGAAGCTCAGACATTCTAACCGAGTCAGGGTTCAAACCTCCAACTGAAAGGCAGTATAGACCCGGCAAGATATCTGCGAAGCTTCATGAGCTTATCCAGGATATGTGGGCAGAGGCACAAATTAACCAAAATTCACTATGCAAATGGATATTGGCTTTCGATTGCCCATCTCAAGCCTGGTTGACTTTGGAAGCTATCTTACTACTCAACCAATGGGACGAACATACCCCCAAAAATGGGTTTCAGCTATATCAAGCGGAGCAGGCTACTCTGAAGCGGCTTAGAGAACCCGAAGGGATTAAAGTTAGTTTGCTCTACTCCGACAACGAAAAAGAAAATTTTTTATTTCTTAAGGACGCCTTCTTCGTTACCCTCATCCAATTACTGAAATCTGGAGTCGAGCTAGCCGAATACCAAGCCTATTTGAACGCCAAAACAGGAGAAGCCAATGCCGCCCGTAAAGGCGAAAAAGGCAAGCGTTCAAACAAAGGGTTTGGGACGTCAAAATAATTGGCTCTTCCGTACCTGATATGCTAATCCGCCTCCGGCGATGCCCCAAACTCTTGCACAGCAAGAGTTTGGGGCATTATTTTTAATTATTTTTAGCGGTAGAGGCGCTAAGAAGCCCCAAAGGTTTCTATTCCAGACTTTTCAGCCTTTTAAACTAATAGTTTGGCATACCGAGTAATGAAGAACCAAATAATTTAATGAATGCTGGTTCTGTCATTAAACTTCATATTGTAACGGTAAATTTACACAAAACTCGAAAATTGTACGCTTCTAACACGAGCAAAAAATACTCTGATAGTCTGATCCAGTAACTAAAAAGAAGAGCCAATACCTAGCTTTTAAGCCAAACGAATAAGCCTCGCTACTAGGAATTCAACGCAACTGGACTGGCAAAGTTCGGCAGAGTTTAATACCTAGTTGCAGGGATACTCATTGATTTTCGCTCCTAGCTCACTTGATTTGGGTATAGGGTAGAAAACTTTGGCTCTTTGGCTCTTTAAAACCTTGTTGAAGTGTACAGATAATCATGTCCAAGCCAAAAAAAATCAAAAGAAAAGGTAGACCCCGCTTAGAACACGAGAAAAAAGCAAGTTCTAAAGGAAGGAAATCAATGCGAGGTCAGCCTGAAGCCTATGACGAACTTAAAAAAATTGTTTCTTTGAGTCTTACCCCAACCGCTTTGACAGGATTAGATGAATTCAGTGCTTGTTTAAATATTTCTCGCAGTGAATTGGTTGAGCGAATCGGTCGGGGTCTGCTGACGATCTCTGAACTGACAACGAAGACCGAGTGAAACTTACGTTTCTACTTGGACTAGAGGCCTGGAGCTACTAAGTAAGAGCTAAATGACTCGCCCTTCCCAGATGAGTAAAAGGTTGCTTCAATCCTTAGCCTTTAATAAACCTAGAAAGGCGGAGGATTAGGATTTATTTAATACCTAAAATTTATTAGGTATTCGCTAATTATTTATTAATAAATCCTAGGGTTTTGGCGCTGAAAATAATACTCCAAAAGGGTTGAGCATTTATATAGCTAGTTGCCGCAGATAGCGATGAATTCAAAAGCTACAATAGCAAACGAGGCTATCTATAATAAATAAACGACTAAAGGAGGTTAGAGATAAAAAGATGAGCAAAACTTGAATCATTGGCACCGTAATCCGAGAGCTTTTAAATAATAGCTCAATGGCAATTTAATTTTTTTGTGTACCGTCAGAGGCATTTATTATGCAGGACTCTCTCACTTGCTGGTCAGTATTCGAGATGTATGAAGAACAAGTTCGAGCGATATATCCAGAGTCGAAAGCTAAACGAATTATTAATGAATTTCGTTGCGCTACCTTACGGTTCTGGTTATCACAATTAGGCTTTAGTAGGGCAACATCAGGTCGAAAGATGACAAAAGTCGAGAGCGAGGCAGCTAAAGAGTTTCTAAAAACTTTAAGAGTTGAAGTACTGCTCAGCGCCCGTCAAACAATACAGCAGGCTTTCCAGAGCCAAAAAGCGTCTATTGCTAGCCAAAACACTTACGGAAATCGATTTAACCAATTTTTGAGTTGGAGCGAACAACAACAGTGGTGGCCAGCTAAAGGTTCGCGGCGGGCGATAGTGAAACAGCAATCCTGCCCATCCATGAAAAATATTTACGGCAAGACCTCCAACACTCCCTTGACCGAGCGGAGGACAATGCATCAGGAATACAAGCTCAAGCCTCAAGACACGCCGGCTCCGTTACAAAAAGAATTGGATGACTTTTATCAATATTTAACTGACCCAGAGTGCCCGTTCCGCGTGATTGACCCAATTAGCGAATTATCCGCATTAAAATACACCAAGGATATACGTCTAATGCTTGGCTGGTTTTGTTACCACCGCACACCGCCAATTAGTTTAGAGGAAGTGCGTTTGTCACATTTGATTTCTGTGCTTAGGCAAGAAGACTTAGAACATCTCAATAGCAAAGAACAGGCAAAACTATGGAAACAGCAGAAGCAAACCCTTGAAACTTGGCTGTGCAGTTATTTTCGTTTCTTGAGAGAAGTCCTCCTCTCGAAAAGTCCTTCTACCAAACGCAATAAGTTAGGGGCGCTTTTAGCACTGGCTAAGTTTCTCTACACCAGTGAGGTGGAGGAAAACGCGGATTACAAGCAGATTCCTCTGTTCAAAGCGCTCAACAACCACTTAAGTTCAGTGAGAAAGGATGTCAGCGAGTGGGTGAAAAATCGGCAGTCTGTTTCAGATTTTGAGAAGAAGTGGCCGGATACGGCAGAAGGCGAGACAGCGCTGGAAGTTGTTAGAACCAAAATTGTAGAACCGTTGCGTTTAGAGTGCCGACCCAGAAACAGCCAAGGTCGATTTCGGGGAGGCTTTGCCATTGCTAAAAGCTATCAAGATTACTTAAAGTGGTCGCTGCTTGCCGACATCCCCGCAAGGCGGCAACAAGAATACCGTACTTTAAGAATTGCGCTGATTTGTCCTGTTAAGCGTCCAGAATCCGTACCACCTGACGGCTTTTATCATCCCCTGCCGCCTGCACAAGTGCGTCAAAAGCATTGGGACGGCAAAATTAAGGACAATTATCTTTACTTTACCTATGTCCACGAGAAAAAGCCTTATCCGCAAGGGGTCTGGGTGCTGGACATTCAGCAGTACAAAACCTGCTCGACTCACGGCGCTCAATCCATAGTAATTCCCAACCGCCAGTTGGCTGACGGCAGTTGCTTCTATGATTACTTAGAACAGTATTTGTACGGCAGTTGGATCTGTGAGGGTTATAAAAATCGGCAGGTCTATGATTGGTGGCAGCCCCAGTTAAAGGGACAGTGGGGACGCTGGGTGACAAATGGGCGAGCTGAATTCAATCCGTTGGATACCTTCTATCTGCCAACGGGTGTCAATTCGTCCAAGTGGCCTTGGGGCTATGTGTTTGTCCTCCCCAAAATTAGCATCGGAGCATCAGCTTCGCAGTTTGGTTCCTCGTTTGAAAGTACCTCTCATCGTTTTATTGGTAAGCGGATGTCACCCCATATGATGCGGTCTATCTGGGCGACTTGGGCGTATCAAGTCCGGCTTGATGACGCCCAAACTCGGTCATTAGCTTATGCGATGGGACATAACGTGGAGACATTACGGGGAATGTATGAGCGCTGTACTCCGGAAGAGAAGCGCCGACCGATTGAGGAGGTGATTGAGGAGCTGTTGTTTAAGCAGCCGCCATTACCTGAGTTGAAGCAGGAAGCGAACACCGAGTCCGAAAGTTTGCTTGCCCAGTTGCAGAAGTTAAGTCCTCTGGAACGAGAACAGCTCATGGCGATGCTGGATATGCTGGATAAGTAATGGGGCTGCTATCTTGACCGATGGTGGGTATTCTAGGGGCCAGGCTTGAGGGTTTGGATCGTCTTCCAGCTCCGACTTTTCTTGGCTATTGTTGGGTGTGGCTGCAATAGAAGTAAGTACCCTGGTTGGTGAGATTGAATGCGATCGCTATGTACTTGGGAAGCTTTAATTCCAATTAAGTTACTTGCACAACTTCGTTGTCACCAGCTTTCCAGGGGCGTGCGATCGCATTCAATCCTTTTTTAAAAGGGGGGAAATGGAATTCATAGTCCCCCTTTCTAAGGAGGATTTAGGGGGATAAATCAAGGTTCTGCAACGCCAGAGGATGTTTGGAAATACACAGAGAGTACAAAAAGAAAAAGTCTCAGGCAAGCCTGCGTAGCATCAGTCGGATTATGGCGATATAAATGAACGCTTCCTCAGAGGTAGGGATTGGCTCATAATCGACATTTAAGCCACGACAGCAATGCAGCCAAGCGTAAGTGCGTTCAACGGTCCAACGCTTAGAAAGTAGGAGGAATCCTTGAGCGGCTTCCGGTCGCAGAACCACCTCTAAAATTCAAGGGAAGGTATCAATGACCCAATGCAGAAAAGTTTTTCTCGAAAAGCCACCATCGGCCCAAATTCGAGTCAGTTGACTCACATCTTGTACCAAGAAATCTTGATATCTATTCCTTGGGCTTGGAGCAAGGGAAGCAATTGTAAAATGTCAGTTAACAAAGCGCATAAGCTGCGTAGCAGCTTATCCAGATATTGAGCGATGGTGGGAGATTGTTTGTAGTAGCTACTTGATGGTTAGTCTTTATTCAGACCAAAGGGGCCTCTCTTTGCCACAACGAGAGTCACAACGAAAGCCAAAATTGGCTGATCATCCCTGGTGGGATAAGGCAAAAGGCTGGAAGAATATTCTGAACAATCTCCGTTTAATAATTCAACCTTTTATCTTATTTAATTTAATTCGTCCTTGGCTCACAGTTTTTCCTATCCCCAATTATCTTTAGGATTTGCTAAACTTCAATCCATTGTTAATTATCTTGCTTATCCCATTTTTATCTTCCTACCTCACCCTAATTTCTATTTTTCCTCTGCCTAAAGTGACAAAAGAGAGGTATCCTTACATCTTTAGGACTACCCAAAAAACCTTCTAGTTCTTAGAGAGAGTTGGAGTCTTTCAAAACGGCTGATAGCGCACAGAAAAGTAGAGGCCGTTTTCTTGCAGCGAGTTTCCCCTTTCGCCAACTGAAATTAAGGGGATGCCGTAGTCTACGCGCAATGATAAATCGGGCGTAATCAGCCAGCGCAAACCCAGCCCTAAACTGGCAATTGTCGCTGGGTCGGGGTCAATTTCTCGATTATTCCAGGCTGTACCGATTTCAAAAAAAGGCGCTAACTGTAATATTCTGGGGTCTGATGTGAGGGGAACACGAACCTCGACTGAAGCCAGGATGCCATTGTCGGAAACCAGTTGGTTTTGCCGGTAGCCGCGAACTGTATCGACTCCACCCATACTGAAGCGTTCTAAAGACAGCAAAGAATCTGGAGTTAGCTGAGCATCAATTCGCGCTACTAGCAGATTTCTGGGTGATAACTGTTGCACCCACTGAAATTGTCCTACCCAGGAAAAGAATTGCCCGTCAGTACCCGTGTTGTTGATGGTCGTATCAAACGCATTTATCCCTAGACTGAATTGAGACCGGGCGGCTAAGACTCGTCTTGTACCGCGATTGACCCAATCTTGAGAAAACCGAATTACCGTAACTTTGGATTCCCCATCTTCGGGACCTTCTGTGAAGGAAAAGGGCCTGTCGTCGAGGATATACGTTTGGCTACGACGCAAATTTAAACCTAAGCTTAATGCAAATTCACGGGTTGGTGTTCTTGTGATGGGTTGACGGAAACCGAGGGAATAGGTTTGAGTCTCGCTTCTGATACCGACATCCCGGAAATCTTCTTCAATAATGCGGCTATCACCATTGTTATAGCGGAAGCTAAGGGTACCGTTACGAGCATTCACGGGGATCGTATAGTTGATGTCGTAGAGGTTGAGTCCTTCAGTACGACCGTATTGGGCGGCTAAGCGATCGCCAAATCCCAACACGTTATTATGGCTGACTTCTACGCTGCCTTGGACGGAACCAATGCTGGGAGATTGGTTGTTGTCTACGCCGAACGCAGTGTGAAAGGCGGGTGCTTCTTTGAGAGAGACTCGTAAGATATTGTTACCGGGAGTGCTGCCTGCTACTAACTCGGCGTTCACCTGCTCGATGAGCGGATCGAGTTGCAACAGTTGCAAGGCTTCTTCTAGGCGTTGCTGGTTTAAGGGGGTAGAGGTGGCACGAATGATGCGCGATCGCACGTATCCTTCTCGCAATCGCCTTAACCCACCGATTTCAATCTGCTCGATTTCGCCCTCTACGACTTGAATTTGGACTATACCACTGTTGAGGTCTTGATTGTTGGGCAGGAAGGCTCCAGAGGTGATGTAGCCCTTTTTAATATAGAGTTGAATAATGGCAGAGCGCAGTTCGAGCAACTCTTCAAGCGTGACTGAGCGGTTCTCGTAGGGCTGAGTCAAGGCGGCGATTTCGTCCTGTAAGACGGTATTTCCCACCACTTCTATTTTTTTGATGAAGATGCGATCGCTTGATGGGGGAGTTACTTCAGGTGACTCTTGGGCTGGGGGAGTTTGCAGTTCCGGTAGTGGTGGTAATGTAGGCGTTTCACCAGGGAGGGGACGGGGTGATTCAGATGGTTTGGGAATGGTTTGCTCAACTGCGTTAGGTGCGGTTGGGGGAATGGTGACGCCTGGTGGTGGTGTGGACTGAGCGACTGCACTGAGGGTAAGGCAAGCTGAGGTTGTGATGCTTGAACCTGAAATGGCAACCCACCTTGGGATTAGGTACATATTTATGTTATTGAATGCGAGGACATTCCCGACTCATAACGAGTTTCCCATTCGGCAGTCGATACACCCCTTGGGGTTCAACAATTGGGTCGCCTTTTTGCCAAGGACGATTCGGATTGGTATTTGACGATGTACTGTCGCTGGGTAAAGTTTCTATGTCTACTGTAGGAAAGGTAGACATCTGGGCATCTCCGGGGCGTTGCGGCAATCCACCAGTCCCTGTGATGGTGAAGCTTCCCTTGGTTGGTTGATTGCGGCGGACAATGCAGCTATTTGCCAGGAGGCTGTCAGTGTTAATTTGATTATCGGGTAACTCGGCGAGGCTGTTTTGGATAAAGCTGACATCGGGTGTAGTGATGACTCCACTGACAGCGCCACTGGCATTGATATCTACTTGGTTATTGTTCTCAAGGGTATCGGGGCCAGTGCCTTTTGGTGCAGGGGAATAAGCAAAACCGAAGAAGATGGGAGTTTTTAATGTGATGTCCCCGCCTTTGCCATCACGAGCAAAAGCAAGGATGTCGCTGTCGTCAAAGGCAATAATGGTGTTAGCAGTGAGGTTAATGTTACCGCCACCGCCGGCACCAGAGGCAACATCGGTTCTGATATCGCTATCACCCAACAGACGGATGTCAGAAGCGGTGATGGTAATACCACCTCCAGCCGATTGAATCGCAGATGTTTCAATCGAGCCATTGTTGGCGGTAAATTGGCCAGTATTAATGGTGATATTCCCGGCTGGTGCTGCACCTGTTGATTGGGCAAGTAAACTTGCTTGGTTAGTTAGGTTGAAGGATTGTGTGGCGTTGATGGTGAGATTGCCGCCGAAGCCGTCGGGGTTCGGGGAGAAGGTGGAGGCTGATATAGTCGCGCCGTCAGCAATGGTTAGTCGTTGTGTGTCAATGCTTAAGTTTCCCGCTTCCCCTGCGCCTGTAGTTTCCACAGAAAGTTGACCTGTCCCTTGAATGGTTATGGCTTCTGGTGCAGTGATGCTTAAGCTTCCCCCCTGACCGCTACCAGAGGTGGCGGCGGAGATTTTGGCGTTATCTTGAAGGTTAATGGTCAAATTCTGTCCGTTGTTAAATGGTTGCAGAGTTAATGACCCGGCTGGAGCAACACCTTGGGTTTCAGCTAATAAGCCAATCTCTGTACCTTTAAGGTTAATTTGAGAGGCATTCACCTCAATACTGCCACCCCGTCCTGAACTCCTGGCAGTAGCACTGGTGGTGATTGAGCCATTGTTGGCGGTTAGCTGTTCAGTGTTAATGGCTACATTCCCCGCAGGTGCTGCACCATTTGACTGGGCAAGTAAACGCGCTTGATTGGTGAGATTGAAGGATTGTGTGGCGTTGATGGTGAGATTGCCGCCTGTCCCGGAAGCGTAAGGGGAGGAAGTAGAAGCGGACACAGTAGCGCCGTCAGAAATGTTGAGCTTTTGTGTCTCAATTGTCAAGCCTCCCGCTTTCCCTGCACCTGTTGTCTCAACTGAGAGTTGACCTAACCCCCGAATGGTTACAGCTTCTGGTGCTGTGACTCTTAAGCTTCCCCCCTCACCACTGTCAGAAGTGGAAGCAGAAATTTGCGGGTTATCTTGGAGATTTACACTCAGGGTTTGCCCGTTGTTAAAGGGTTTTAGGGTTAATGAGCCGGCGGGTGCTGCGCTTTGGGTTTGGGCAAATAAACCACTGGTGTTACCCGATAGGTTGATTTGAGAGGCATTGACGTTGACGCTGCCACCAGGTTCATTAGTGGTGGCGGTGGCGGTAGCGGTGGCAGAAACTTTGGCTCCTCTCTCAAGGGTGAGAGTCTCCGTTGTAATTTCCACGTCACCTGCGGCACCAGCCCCACTTGTCTCCACAGACACTTGCGCTTCATTTAAAAGGTTCAACTGTGGGGTATTAATTGTCACGTCACCTGCCCTACCGGCACCTGTAGATTGGGCAAGTAAACTCGCTTGATTGGTGAGGTTAAACGATTCTGTGGCGTTGATGGTGATATTACCGCCAATTCCAGCTGGATTGGCGGAAGAGGTGGATGCCGAGATAGTCGCACCATCAGCAATGGTGAGTCGTTGTGTATCAATTCTCAAGTCTCCCGCAGCACCATCACCTGTGGTTTGAACCGCCAGTTGACCATAACCTTGAATGGTTATGGCTTCTGGTGCTTGTACAATCAGGTTTCCTCCTTTACCACTTCCAGTTGTGGACGCAGAGACTTGAGATTGGGGCGCTAAGGTGAGGTTGAGGGTGGATTGATTCTGATAGGGTTTTAGGGTTAAGGTTCCGGCGGGTGATTGTCCTTGAGTTTCGGCAAAGACACCTACGACTCCGGCTAAATCCATAGTGGAGGCATTTAAGGTGATACTGCCACTCCCTTCGGTATTGGTGGCGGTATTAGTGGCAGTGGCAGTGATGCGGGCGGTGTCGGAGAGGGTTAAGGTGGGGGTATTGATAATAATGCTGCCAGCTTGACCTGCATTACTGGTTTCTACTGAGAGAACTGGGGAAAAGTCATTCACACCGATGCCGAGATTGACGGCGGTGGAGGCATTGGCTGTAATTGTTCCGCTATTGCCACTGCCTTCGGTTAAGGCAAAAAGTTGTGCGCCTCTGGTAATGGTTAAGGTGGAGGTGTCTAGGGTAATGTTTCCAGCTTTTCCAGTTCCTGTGGTTTCTGTGGTAATGGTGCCTTGCCCCTGAATTGTGATGGCGTTGGGAGCCTTAATTTCTATATTCCCGCCGATGCCAAGGTTTGAAGTGGAAGCAGATATCTGCGCTCCTTCTTGGAACAAGATAGATAAGGTTTGCCCATCATCATAGGGTTGAAGGGTTAGGTTTCCAGCACCTCCGCTACTGCTGGTTTGGGCAGATAAACTACTCGAAGGAGCGAGCCGTACAACTGGTGCCTTGAGGGTGATATTTCCTGCCTGCCCTGTACTGCTAGTGTTACTGATGATTTGACTGTTGTTGAAACTGACGATACCGGGACTGGCAATGGTAATACTCCCGGCAGGATTGTCTCCACGGGTATCACTTTGGATCACGCTCTTGCGAAACGTGAGACTGCCCGTGCTGGTGACTGCCACATTTCCAGCCTGCCCTCTGTCATTCAAAGGAATCGTAATAGAGCGACAATTCTCACACAATATTACTTTGACCTGTTGGGCTGTCAGGATGTTGGTCTCGTCGATTCGTAGGTCGCCAAATCCATTGATCTCCACATCCCCAGAGTTGCCACCCGACGCGATCGTGTTAATGGTCAATCCGGATACACCGCTCCCTGCCTCTAGCGTTACTTTGCCGCCATTCCCTGAATCTCCCAGCTCAGAAACGGCAAACGAACTCAGAACGGAATTACTGCCGGAAATTGTTCCCCTCCTGGCACTTAAATGAATGATTCCTCCATTCCCCGAGGAGGAGTCCGAGAACGAGATCGAGTCCGAGAACGAGTTATCGAGGGAAATATTACCGGAGTTAGTAGCGAAGGAAATCACCCCCCCATTCCCTGCATTTCCCGAGCCCGAGAACGAGTACCAGTAAGAGCTTGAGGACGAGTTTGAGTTATTGAGGGAGATATTGCCGGAGTTAGTAGCGAAGGAAATCACCCCCCCATTCCCCCCATTTCCCGAGCCCGAGGACGAGTTCGAGTTATTGAGGGAGATATTACCGGAGTTAGTAGCGAAGGAAATTACCCCCCCATTCCCCGCATTTCCCGAGTCCGAGGACGAGTAAGAGGACGAGTAAGAGCTTGAGGACGAGTTATCGAGGGAAATATTGCCGGAGTTAGTAGCGAAGGAAATCACCCCCCCATTCCCCGCATTTCCCAAGTCCGAGTCCGAGGATGAGGACGAGTCCGAGGGCGAGTACGAGAGAGAGATATTGCCGGAGTTAGTAGCGAAGGAAATCGCCCCCCCATTCCCCGCATTTCCCGAGTCCGAGTTTGAGTACGAAATCGAGTACAAGTCCGATTTCGAGTCCGAGAACGAGTTATCGAGGGAGATATTGCCGGAGTTAGTAATGAAGGAAATTACCCCCCCATTCCCTGCATTTCCTGAGCCCGAGGACGAGTGCGATTTCGAGTCCGAGAACGAGTTATCGAGGGAGATGTTGCCGGAGTTAGTAGCGAAGGAAATCCCCCCCCCATTCCCCGCATTTCTGTCCGAGTACGAGTACGAGAACGAGGACGAGTTTGAGGACGAGTTATCGAGGGAGATGTTGCCGGAGTTAGTAGCGAAGGAAATCATCCCCCCATTCCCCGCATTTGCCGAGTCCGAGTCCGAGTACGAGGACGAGTTTATAGAGATGTGGTTTAGGGCATTACCAACGGCTATGTCTCCCCGCCCATATACCCGAATATCTCCCCCATTTGCCCCAGTATTACTTGTGCTGGTAGTTACACTCCCTCGAATGGATATCGTTCCTGGCAAGGTGTTAGGGCTAAACTGATTGGTTAACAACACCAGCCCCGCTGGTTGGGTAACCTGAATATTGCCATTGACCGTGATGTTGGCGCTAGTAGCCATTTGGTTCGCAATCGGCAGAGGCGGAGTTCCCGGTAAAAATCGATTGGTTGGCAAGCCACCCAACCCTGCCCAATCCACTCCGGCTCTCACATCCAACGTGGCTTGTGTGCTGCCATCGATCGTAATCGGAACCAGAACCGGATCTACACTTCTGACGGAGCCATCGCTGTTCAGGGTCGCTTTATAGTCCGTCAAATTAACCGTTGCCAAATCAGCGTAAGTTCTGCTGCCATTAAATAAGTTCGTATTGGTGGGATTAATCGTGGTGGCAGCATCCCCGGTTCCTGTAATGGTAACACTGCCCAGAGTGACACTTCCGCCTGCCAGAATATGCAGTGAAGCCCCTTGATAATCTCCCAAGGTTACATCGCCATTGGAGAGAATAATCGGGTCATGGGGGCTGTATAAATTGCCCAAACTGCCATCTAACCGTTCAATGCTAAAATTGCCACCACTCCAAAAGTGAGCATCACCGCCCACCGTCTGATCGGAGCGCAGCACTAAGTTCCCGCCTGCAAGCAACCCACTATAGGGGTGACTTAGGGCAGCAATATCAATTCCCTGATTCCCCTGCACCAGCAGATTTCCCCCAGCCGAGGCGATGAAGGGAATCGCAGGACTATCGCGCACTTTCACCGTATCCTGCGCTTCTAATGTCAAATCTCCCCAAGAGAGTAACTGCCCCTGTAAGTCCAGATTGCCAGCCGCCAGAGTCAGATTTTTCCCAGTTGCTAAATTCCCTTGGTTAATAATCGAACCTGGTTGATTGGCACCCTGACTAAAAAACAGTGCTCCCGGACTCACAGAAAGTAAACTACTCGTTTGCGGTTCTGCGGCACTGAAATAACCACTATCCCCCAACTCTATGCCATCAGCTGTTGTCGCCACAAATGACCCCTGGATATCCAAACTCGCATTGGGGCCAAATACAATCCCGTTAGGATTGAGCAAAAACAAATTCGCCCCACCCAAAACTCCTAACCTGCCGAAAATATTAGAGACATTGCTGCCCGTGACGCGAGTTAAGATGTTCTCAATTCCAGTGGGATTGGCAAAATAAGCCCCCCTGCCTGACCCCACATTAAACTCCCCAAAACTGTGGAACAGGTTAGCACCGCGAGTTGCTCCAGCATCTATCCGGTCACTAGGAATACCCTGTATATTGACATTGGGCGTAACGACAGAACCTTCAGCACCCAGCGTATTATCAGGCACTATCTGAGCTAAAACACTCCCCCCCACTGCGGCAAAGAGTGTCCCAAATATTGCAACGCTACCAAAAAGCTTCAACTGCCAACCCAGACTGAGCCAGCTAAACTTTGTCACAGCTAAAGCCTCCAAAGGTAACTCAAGGTATGCAACCCAACTGAACCTATGCCGTGCCTGCCCACATTCCACTCCAGCCACAGACTCTCTTAGCCATCTCATGGGTGGAACTAAGGCTTATTTATGCAGAAATCCGGCTAATGTCAACTAAAGATTACCAAAATTAATAAAGCCGCGTGCAACTTCAGCTACAAATAAACTTAAAACTTCCGCTAAAATTCTCCTGGCAACCTACCCTATCCTCCTATGCCAAACCGACATCGCCAATTCCGTGTCCGTCGCGTTTTGGTAGTTTTATTCCTGAGCAGCCTCACATTTTGTCTGTGGCTGAATCATGTTCCCTTCACCGCTTTGCAGGCAACATGGGGAGAAGTAGCAACCGCACAGTCTTCCAATGCAAGCCAACTCGTACAGCAAGGAATTGAACAATATAAGACAGGAGACGTGCAAGGAGCGATCGCATCTTGGCAAACGGCATTAACTGCCTATCAAACCACCAAGAACCTCGCTAACGTGGCAATTGTTCAAGAAAAACTAGCAATAGCTTACCGACAAATCGGTCAGTTCGAGCAAGCGATCAACCATTGGAAACAAGCGATCGCGTCCTATCGCCAACTCCGAGATATCACTAAGGTAGGACAGTTGCTCACAGAACTTGCTCAAACCTACAGCCGATTGGGGCAGAATAAAGAAGCGATCGCACTTTTATGCGGTGCTTCAGAAACTGATGAAGATTGCCTTGAAAGTGAAGGCAGTGCTTTGCAAATTGTCCGAAAGTTTCAAAATAAACAGGGAGAAGCGGCGGCTTTAGGAAGCTTGGGAGAAGCGTATCGTCTCAGAGGAAAGTTTGACAAAGCGATTGAAACTCTCTTAGCTAGCTTAAAGATTGCCCAGGATATTAATCTCTCAAGTTATCGCTCCTCAGTACTGAATAGTCTAGGCAATGCTTACTTCAGTAAAGCTCAACTCAACGAGAAGCGTGCTGATTCTGCTCAGTTAAGAGGTGCAGAGACTAAGGAGAGTAAATTCATTGAAAAAGCTAGGTCTGATTACACAAAAGCTTTGGAATATTTTAACAACAGTCTCCAACTGACCCGCACTCAAAACGACCCATCGGGTCAAATGCAGGGACTTATCAACTTGATTCAACTTTATTACCGCCAAAAAGATTCAAAGTTACTTAATAGCGCTAATGAGGCAGAGCAAAAAGTACAAGAGGCTCTAGTCTTGCTTGAGAGGATACCAGATTCTCCAAATAAAGTCTATTCGTCAATTGATTTAGCCGAACTCGAACAACCTGTACTTGTTGCTTCTAGTAATTTCACTTCGTTTCAGGCTCAATGTTCACCGCGTCAACTCAATGATTCACAATCTGAAGAACTCCTCAAAAAAGCTATTTTTATTGCTCAAAGCCTTGAAGATTCTCGCTCAGAATCGTTTGCGTTAGGTAAACTCGGTCATCTCTACGAGTGCCGCAAGAACTACGATAAAGCCTTAGATTTCACCAAACAAGCACGCTTGGCAGCCGACCAAAACTTACGTGCTAAAGATAGCCTTTATTTGTGGGAGTGGCAGGCGGGACGAATTTTTAAGGCACAAGCGAAAGAATCTGAGGCAAATAGTGCTTACGAACGCGCAATTATGACCTTAGGAGATATCCGAGGCAGTCTGTTACTTGCAGAGCGAGACTTGCAATTTAGTTTTCGGGACACCATTAGTCCTCTCTACCGAGAGTTTGCTCAGTTAAAGCTAGAACGTGCTGAATCACTACCCATTACAAGTCAAGAGTACCAAAAGGAACTGGATTCTGCACTTGATGCCATTGATTCTTTGAAACTAGCAGAATTGCAAAATTACTTCGGTAATGATTGTGTCTTTACCGTTTTTGATAAAGAACGAGTTGATGACTTAGAAACAGAAGATACCGCTGTCTTTAGTTCTATCATCCTGGAAGACCGAACGGCAATTGTGGTGAGTCTCCCGAATCCTGAACATAAATTTAACCCTAGGACTGAAACAAGGTTGAAGAAGTTTCAGTGGATAAACGATAGTAAAAAACTTAGAGAAGAAATAAAAAAATTCCGTCTAGATATACAAAAATTCTATGACCCCACTGACCCTTTTTTAAGACCAGCAGAGAATCTATATAATTGGATTATTCGCCCTTTCACCTCCGATTTAGACTCAGCACAAATCAAAACTCTCGTCTTCATCCAAGATGGACTCTTACGCAGTGTACCGATGGCTGCACTCCATGATGGTCAGGAATTTCTCGTTCAGAAATACGCCATTGCTACAACTCCTGGTCTACGCTTGACATCTCCTAAACCTGTAGATTTTCAAGGGCTGCGGACGCTAGCTTTAGGATTAAGCGAAGCCGCTACCGTTGATGGTGAAAAATTTAAGCCTTTGGAAAATGTCACTGATGAACTTGAGCAAGTCACGCAGCTATTTCCCGGTAGCAAGAAACTCTTGAATGAACAATTTACTCGTCAGAGCTTAGAGCAACAACTTAAACAAGCAGTTTACCCGATTATTCACATTGCCACTCACGGTCAATTTGGGACTATTCCAGAAGATAGCTTTTTAGTTACGGGTAATAATCAGAAGATTACAATTACTGAGCTAGAGAGTGACATCCGCCGCTTCAGTGGAGGTTCGGAGCCAGTAGAGTTGCTTGCACTCACGGCTTGTCAAACGGGTATAGGAGATGACCGTGCGACGCTCGGTATGGCTGGCATTACGGTGCAAGCAGGCGTCAGAAGTGCTTTGGCTTCTCTTTGGTATATTGACGATGCTTTTACACAAGAATTAGTCGCTAAGTTTTACGATAACTTGCGATCGCAAATGAGCAAAGCAGAAGCTCTCAAGGAAGCGCAGAAGGCACTGATTAATCAAAACAAGAATATTCACCCCGCTCAATGGGCACCCTTTATCCTCATCGGTAACTGGCTATAGGGCGAGTTCACAAGGTAGAAGGCTTTCAGGTTTTCTCTTCTCCCCTTGTGCCCTTTGCTCCTGCCTTGGAGCTTTTTTTGTAAGGTTGGTTAGCGTGCGTTGTTTGCAATCTGCTTCAAGTTTTCAATCCGTTTTGCGATCGCGTCCTGTTCTTTTGGTGGCAATTCTGGTGTAGTTTTTGGTGCTTCCCACTGAGCCAAATCGTTTAACAGAGTTGAACCCACCTCTCCCAGTTTTGAAGGTTCAGCCAGTTTAAGCGCTTCACCTAGCGCGTTGTACCATAAACCTGCCTTAGCATAGATATTAGCTTTCTCAGCCCTATTTACTGCGCTGTTCAATTCACTTTGCACAGCGGCAGGCATTCCTACAACCTCAATAGTTGCCTTGCTTACTAAATCACCTGATGGGTTATCTGGATCACAATGAATCACAACCTGCCAGAGATATTCTTTCCCAGGTTGCAGCCCTAGTTCGCTATCCGAGAACGGGGCTAACTTCATAATCCCTGGTGAACTCTGCAAGGACATCTTGCGAACTTCTTTGGGTTTACTGCCTGGAACCCACTCGTAAATCGTGAATTGCATTGGCTTGGAGGCAGAGTCAGGAGGGACAAACCAAGCAAATGTAGGATGTCGAGAAATTGTCCGCCCAACATAGTTGCGAGAGGCAAGTGCGGTTAGCGGCAGACCTCCTCCAGAACACCCTCTAGTTGTGCCTCCATCCGATCTTCTTTCTGGAGGAACGGGCTTTTGATCGCCAGGCGCATAACCCGCTAAAGCTGCCGGAGTTACAATCAGTGCTAAGCTTAGGGCACAACTGGTGACCAGTTTGGCTTTGATGCGTTTGTTCAATAACCCTTGAATTGAAATCATAATCTTGGTTGAGCAAACGTTGATTTAAATTAAAATATACAAACAAGAGTGCCGATATTTCGTTTATCATTACTGCCAATTTGATGGTTAGCCTAAGAAATGTGACTGGCTGAGTTGAATCACAATCATTGCTGAAGTTTGCATGAGATTTGCACAGAAGAGCAACGTCATAATCTCATTGGTGACAAGTTAAGGCTGAGTGCCAGTTGGGTGTGATTATAATTCTTACGCCATTTTTTCTATCCTTAGAGGCATTGACAAAATTGACTCACTCATATTTACATTTTCAGGAATGATCTCACATTCAGTAAACCGAAAATGAAAGCGATCGCGTCTTAACTCAGCGCCGTGCAGCGTAAGCTCTAAACCATTTCACAATCTGGGTTTTGAGTTTACGTCTTATTTGAGCAAAGCTCCACTTTTTCCCCGCAATAGGCCACTTTAACTCACATAAAGTTCCTTTCTCTCCGAAAGACTTTCGCTGAAACTCTCCTCTTAATTTTCTTGCTATATTTAGACACTGCTTCGTACCTCGCCCTTCACAACGCGGGTGAGTGCCAGCTCCATTATCTTTAATACTTAGGGTGTACCAGCCTTCGTTTTGTTTACCAGTAGCACTCAGGCGAGTCAATCCTTTGGCATGTTTTCCGACATTGCACAGCGCTTCTTCTAGAAATTGGCAGAGTTCTCGCTTTTGTTCGAGGCTTAAGTATTGCTCTTCAATTGGATCGAACGAATAAGCTTTAACTTTGAGCGTTTCAAAACAGGGAAAGTTTCGCTGAAGTGTATGGCTGTAAACTTCATAGAGCAAGTCACGAATGGGTAGCTTTAAGTCCAGAATTAGACCACTGCCGAGACGGAGACTTTCCTCTCGGTCTAGGGCTTCTAGTTTCAGATATTCGCCGATTTCTCTAATTTCGTAGTTTAGATTTCTCAGTTCTTCGAGCAATCGATTTTGTTCTATATCTTGGTCTTGGACGTGCCTCAAAATATTAGCTAATGTTTGCAGGGGTCCATTATGAATGACAATAAATGTCCGTTCGATGGTGTGTTGGCATATTTCAATCTGAGACCTCAAAAATCGGTCGTATTGATAGAAAGCACTCAAGATTGCACCATTGATGACCAAAACGAGTAGCGCGGGTGCTACTGGAATCCACCATCCCCCGACGATGAAAGCATAACCAATTGCCACTAACCCAAGGCTGACAACGGCGACATACACCAGGTTTCTCAGAGGAGATTGAGTCAGCCGACCGAGATAAATAGCTAAAACGCCCCAACTGACAATCCAAAGATATTCCCAACCCTGTGGCCAGGTTTTTAAAACGGGTCGTCCATCGAGAACGGCGCTGACAATTTGGCTGGTGACATGGGCATGAAATTCTACGCCATAAATTTTCCCCGGTGGTTGCAAATTAGCGATCGCAGAGGTATTGATAAAGTCTTTAATACTAGGAGCCGTTACCCCAATCAGAACAATGCGTGCGCTGAAGGCATCGCGCAGCACATTGGGATTACCATTCCCAGCTTCAATATCGTTAATCTCTTTAAGGGATAGCGTGCGAAATCGTTTTCGACCGTTGTGATAATTGAGAAGTAGCTGAACTCCAAAATCATCAGTTCGCACGTAGCCCCCCGAATTGGGTAAAAGGCGAGGGAGTTCAGTTGAACCAAACCGCATCGCATTGCGATCGCGAATGCCATTGCTCAGTTTAATGCCTTCAGTTTTGAGATAAGCTTCTGCCAACCGTAAAGACAGGGAAAATGCATATTTTTTATCGTCTTCAGGTCTATTCGTTCCAAGTAGTGCACGCCTGACTTTGCCGTCATCATCGGAAAGGTAATCTACAAAACCGATTTGTTCTGGGGATAGGTCGGGGGGTGGCTTAATGGAGATAGGTAAGACTTTTTCAACTGCAATCAGATTTTTAATATCTTTAAATGCTGCAACCAGTTCCACATGACCGGGTTCGACGGGTATATCCCTTACAATATCAAGACCGATCGCTCTGGGCTGGTACTTCTGTAATGTTCTCAGCAGTTTGGCAATCTCGCGATCAGGTATGGGGTAATTTCTTATACGTCGGATATCCTCCTCATCAATTCCGACAATGACAACTCGTGAGTCGATAGGTTCGGGTGGGCGTAAGCGGAGAAAGGAGTCGAGAGTTACCCATTCTATCAATTGCAGGGATCCACTCAGGCGAACGAGTATGACCAGCCCTATAGCGGCAACTCCTGGTAATGCTCCTACAGACCAGATAGTAAATTCCTTTCTAATTTTGCTCCAAATAGCGGACAGCAATAGTTTCTTCCTTAACTTTATTTATCAATCAATAAACCCCTCTTCTCTGGCTCGTTTCTCCGTTTGAATGCGGAGACTTTTCCCATCTTCCGGGTAAACGCCTAAAACGTCTTGAACTTTAGTCCAGTAGTGGCGTACCGTTCTGGGTGCTACTCGCATCCGTTCAGCAATGGTTTTATCTTCCAATCCTTCTTCAAAGGCGAGATTGAGTACCTCAATCCACTCTGGTTTGACTTCCCCTGGTGGCATTTTTAGGTCTTTGGTATGAGTGACTCCTTTGAGTGCCAAGTCAATTCGGCTCAACATCTCCTGGCTAGAAAGTCCTTTGTCGGCTACAGTGAACCCTCCTTCGTAAGCATCAATATCAGGTTTAATCCGCACCAGTGCTTTGACATAGCTGCTTTGCACGACGAGATTGAGGGTGGGATAGTTTTTCATTAAAGTCCCCAAGCTTTTAATGCCTCGATTGATTTCAGCTGTGTCCCCGGAGGTTTCTGGCAGGGAAAGGTCCATAATCATTAAGTCGGGCCTAAATGCTTCGACTTGCTGGAGTGCGTCCTGGGTGGTTTTGGCTGTGAGAATTTTTGCTTGTGGGTAGTGCTGTTTGAGCAAGTCGAGGGTTCCACTCAGGATTAATTCGTGGTCATCCACCACAAGTATTTTGAGCGTCCCTTGTTCTGGTAAATCTTGACTCATCGTTGAAACCTCAAAGTTGACAACGTTACTGTACCTCATCTCATATCTTGCACCGGGCGGTTGTAGACGCGACAGTGGCTTCCCGTAGGGTAACCGCAGCTACATAAACGAAACCTGCCTACGCAGGTTACAAAATGCTTGATTTTCGGTCAGCCCGTGCAGGCGGACTTGGTTTGTATAACCCCAAAATTCCTTTCTGAGGGCTTGGTGCAAGATATGAGTCATGGCATCGGGTTTTGATGGGAGAAAGGATAAGGGAGAAAGGGAAAAGGTTTGAAAAATCGCTTTTTTCTTTAACTCCTATCTCGCACCAACCTTGCCAACCGCCAAGAACTTATGTCCCTGGCGGATGAATGGATAGCTGCAAGATGTAAGTGTAGGTCTTTCCCGTAGATCTGATAGCGATGCAAATCGTTAAGCTAAATTCTAAAATTGTTGACTATTTATAAGGTATATAAATCGGCTAAACAATTTATTTCACAGTTATGTCAACTTGATTGCACACTTGTGCAAAGTGATTTGGGGGTTTTTAGGGAGCGCCTCTTCATGCCGTTCTCATTGCAACAGTGCTAAGCCCCGATTGTACCAACATTAGACTTCTTGAAGAGCAATAGCTAGGACGGGCCTCTTTTCTATATTGCAGTTTTGTGCAATGACGATCGCACAGGTACGCGATCGCTTTGCCTAATCTATGCGATCGACTAAGCACAGAAGGTGAATGTATTCCTTAGCTAATTTATTTATTCTTTGAATTAAAGCTTCTTGATTCAATCTTAATTACAAGGAGGGCAAGTAAATGAAATTACAATACCGTGGCAACTCCTACGAATATAATCCTCAATCTATTGAGACTGTAGAGAGCGAAATCACGGCTAAGTACCGAGGTGCAACTTACAAAATTAAACAGCCCGTTAATCTCGCTGTACCTAATTCTGCTGTGAATCTAAGGTTTCGTGGAGTTGCTTATATTAAAGGTAAAAATTCGGGAGCTTTGCTATCAAGAGAATCAAGGGGCAGCAGCATAAATGATACCGAAGCTGCCTGTTAGTCTCTAGGTATTGCAGGTGTCGAATAACAAATTATTTACCGTCCTAACAAATTGTTTTCGTTGAACGTTTCTATCGCTACCAAATCGTAAACATATTTGGATGAAGAAAAGTTGAAGTTAACATAATTATGGCTTCAAAGAGGAATGCTTACTAAAGTGTTACTTAGCCCCAAAACCCTATCGTAAAAGATTTGAAAGGTTTTTGGATTAACGACACTAATGTGTTAATAGCGAAAAATAATTTGTTATCTGACACCTTTTGTGCGAATTGCAAACTACTGAATCAGTGCCTTTTTTCCTGAAAAATACCACGCTTGACGATAAGTTGCAGCTTTAACTCAAGGAACTTGCGTGGGCTAAATGAAATGTCTGTTGAAGAATGAAGACATGATCGAAAGCTAGGTTAACTACCTTGGCGGCAAATCAGACCATGAAGAAAACAATCTACTAAACACCGAACCATACTAAAAGATTTCCAATGAAAGTATTAATTGCATCAACAGATGGCCTAGGTCATTTGAATCCACTACTAGCCGTCGCCAACATTCTTATAAAACACAATCACGAGGTAGTTGTACAGACGGCACCTAAGTTGAGGTCGATGGTGGAGGCGGCAGGGGTGCCGTTTACTCCGGAGCCTCCGGAAATCAACAGTTCCACTGAGGCGATGGCTCTCTACTTGGAGCTGAGGCAGGCAAAGAATCCAAATCCAGGACTGGAGATGGCAGCGTTCGACCTCGAATATTTCTTTGCGAAAAAGATCGGCGGGCAGGCAGCAGCACTCAAGCAGGCTCTGCAAGACTTTCCTGCGGATGTCATTGTGGCAGATTCGTTGTTCTTCGGTACGCTGCCGATGCTTCTGGAAGCACGCGAGGAACGTCCCGCGATTGTGCATCTGGGCGTTTCGCTACTGAATCTGTTCAGTGCGAGTCCGCCACAACCGGGCATGTCCCAGAAAGAGCAGCTTGCAGAACGTGAGAGACGAGAGCGTGTGTTTCATCAGCCAGCCAAGGCTGGGGTAGATAAGGCCCTAGCCGAACTTGGCTGTGATCCGCTACCGTGTTCCCCCATGAAGAGCATGTCTGTGCTGCCCGATCTTTATCTGCAACACGGAATCGAGAGTTTCCAGTATTCGGATGATTCGTTCTCCTCGTCGCATGTGCACTATATCGGTCTTCTACCGATGCCCCCAGGGCAGCCGGCGCTGCCAACGTGGTGGCATGAACTCGATCGGACAAAGCGCCTAGTTCTTGTGACTCAGGGAACGATCGCGAACCGAAACTTCGGGCAACTCATTGGCCCGACGTTGACTGGACTCGCCAAGGAAGAGGACGTGATCGTTCTGGTAAGCACGGGAGGACAACCGATCGAGTCGATTCTTACCGAGATTCCGGCAAATGCCTATCTTGCGTCGTTTCTGCCTTACGAATTGATTATGCAGAGTGTGGATCTGCTGGTCACGAACGGAGGATATGGCACGGTAAATCTGGCGCTGGCGCATGGGATTCCGATAGTCTCGGCAGGGATGACGGAGGACAAGGGGGAGGTATCGGCGCATGTGCAGTGGGCTGGTGTCGGAATCGACCTGAGAACCAATCAGGCAACGGCAGAGGATTTACGTGCAGCGGCCAGAGAAGTTCTCGACAACCCGGTGTATAGTGAGCGGGCGAAGGATCTGGCGCTGGAGTTCGCGAGCCACAACACGGAGATGGAGGTGCTCAGGCTAATTGAAGCGTGTGTTCTTGAGCCATCGACCGTTTGAAAAATAGGGTTAGTGTCAGTAGACCGAAAACTTCTGCGATCGCTCTGTGATGGGAACTGTCAGATAACAAATTATTTGTCGCTACTAACACATTAGTGTCGTTAATCCAAAAACCTTTCAAATCTTTTACGATAGGGGCTTTGGGCCAAGTAACATTTTGGTAGGAATCCCTCAGCGATCGATAAATTGTTTTAACTTCAGCTTTTCTTTATCCAGATATATCTAGGGTTCGGTAGTGATAGAAGCGCCCAACGACAACAATTTGTTAAGACGACAAATAATATGTTATTCAACAATATCTCTCATAAGAAGCGGTTCTCAGTGGTCGCGTTCGGAGCGACCTTCATCACTTTAGGAACAGCGGCATCAGCTATCGCCACTACGTTCAGTGCCGAACCCTTATTCAAGGAGGTCAATAGCTACACCACAACGATTGCCACGAATGGCGATCCGGCTGATATCTACTTCCCATTCCTGCCGGATGCCGATACCAACACGAATTTGTTCCCCGTTGTCCTGCTGTTGCAAGGTGCACTTGTCGATAAAGCCGATTACTCAAATTTTGCCACGATTGTGGCAAGCTACGGATTTGTAGTGGTCGTACCCAATAATGAACGGACTTTAGTCGCTCCAACGGGACAGTCGGTCACAGGCTTCTTTCCGGAACAGCAGCAAGTGAACGACGTTTTGGCTTACATGGTAGCCGAAGACTCTAACCCGGATTCACCTGTTGCCGATCTTGTTGACACCAGTAAGCTGGCATTGCTCGGTCACTCCTTTGGCGGTGCTGTGGGACTTGCCAGCCTTCAAGACCTCTGCGTTCCCTTTATTTGCTCCGGCAGCTTCGAGCAACCGGAGGAATTGGTGGCGGGAATATTTTACGGCACCAACTTCAGAGACCCTCCAGAAGTGGGAGTCGTTCCCCCAATTGCTAATGGCGGGATTCCTATTGGTTTGATTGCTGGTAGTAGGGATGGTGTAGCCTCCCCTAGCGTTACTGAGGAGACATACAATCAGATTCAAGACCAACCCAAGGTTCTGATTACAGTTGAAGGTGCTAATCATTATGGCATCACGAATGAGGATAACCTCTTGCGTGACCCCATCAGACCGACTCTAGACCAAGCTGTAGCAACAGAGACAATTGCTCGTTGGAGCGCCCTTTTCTTAATGGCTCAGGTAGTTGATAATCAGAGTGCTTTTGATTACGTGTATAACACGGGCGATGCACTCGATGAAAACGTCAGCGTCGTCAGTCAAGCCAAACCCGTTCCCGAAGCGACTTCAGGTTTGGGTGTATTGTTATTCGGTACTTTCTGTGCGGGTTCAATAGTCAAGCGTCTTCTCTCAAAAGGTTGAACAGGAGAGTATTACGCATTAGGCTCATCCTCAAGAGTGGGAGCCGCCTTCATCGATAGCTCATCTTCAGCTGGAGCGGGAAAGGTGAGTTCGAGCAAGATGACATCGGGAGGAGTTTGGGCAATCTTCTGTCTGGCAATCGTCAGATCGGGCGCAGTCTCAATCTGCATTCCCCTGAAGCCTCATAGTGAAAGCCTGAGTTTGCCGAGCTACCTCCAGCCTGTCTCTTGTTCAAGAAACGCTACAGTGTTCAATTTTTTTGGTTCTTCATTACTTGGTATGCCAAACTATTAGTTTAAAGGGCTGAAAAGCCTGGAATAGAAACCTTTGGGGCTTCTTAGCGCCTCCACCGCCAAAATAATTAAAAATAATGCCCAAAACTCCTGCTGAGTAACAGTTATGGGCATCGCAGGAGGCAGATTAGCATATCAGGTACGGAAGAGCCATTTTTTTTGCTTAGCCCTTACCCCAACATTGGCTGGACTAATGCCGAAGCGATCGCATAAATCCCCCTGGCTAATGCCCTCATCTAGTGGTAGGGCAAAGCGAGTCTTTTTTATAACAGGCTGCATCCTGCGAGTACGAATTGCAAACCACTGAATCAGTGCCTTTTTTCCTGAAGAATACCACACTTGACGATAAGTTGCAGCTTAACTCAAGGAACTTACGTAGTCTAAATGGAATGTCTGTTGAAGAATGAGAACAACTAGGTAAATGTCGAGTCAGCGCCTTCGCTCGCATTGAACCCAACCCATTACATTCATTCAAAAGGTGAAACCATGAAACTTTACTATCGCGGTGTTATAGCAGTTGCCGTGGCAACGATAGGCTACTATTTTTGTGTCAATCCATTACTAGATTTGAGTAATCCAGAGGTTGAAAATCCTCTTCTCAATAACATCATAATTTTTGTCTTTTATTTCTGGATTGGCTTGATATGTAACCTTGGTGTGTATTTGTACGAACGCTTACAACGCAATGAGTTTGAATCAAAACGGCAATCACAGGTGTTTTTACAGGGCGTTTCTCACGATTTGCGTAACCCCGTGACAGGCACATTGATGGTGCTGAATAATTTACTGCAAAAGCCAGATGCAACAATTGCTATACCCCGCTCGATTTTAGAACGGATGGCGCAAGGGAGCGATCACCAACTCCAACTGATTAACTCCTTACTCGAAGCTCATGCGAGTAACGTGCAAGGCATTGTCATCCACACTGAACCCATTCAACTCAGTAAATTGGTCAGTTCATCAGTGGCTGACTTAGAACCAATCCTGGAACAAAATCAAGCCACACTGAAGAATTTAGTGCCTGAAGATTTACCGTTGGTGGCTGCTGATTTAACTCAACTATGGCGCGTTTTTAGTAATCTAATTACAAATGCAATTAAACATAATCCGCCTGGGTTGATGATAACGCTGAATGCTACAGCCGGAGCAAAAATGATTTGCTGTAGCATTGAGGATAACGGCGTAGGGATGTCGAAAGAACAATGTGAGCGCCTATTTGAACTGTACTTTCGTTCTTCCCATATGCGAAACTCTTTAGGTTTAGGATTGGGATTGTACTTGTGCCGTCAAATTATCCATGCTCATGGTGGTGAAATTGGAGTCATTAGCTCTCTTGGTGCGGGGACAAAATTTTGGTTCACGATCCCAATTAAGAGTTATATAGCTACGAATACGACCCCTCGAAGCTTGAAAGCCATAACAGAAGGCAGCCCTTTAAGCAAGTTCATGGCTCTGGTCTCGCTTATAATTTGATTTACCGTGGGGTCTCCTATCGTATCGATCCGAATACAAAGCAAAGTAAAGTTCCTGTACAACCAGTAGCTTATAGATTGCTCTATCGAGGAGTTGCCTACTTTGTGAATAAAACTGCACAGGGAGAAGTTAGCGTAGTTACTCAACCTGCAAGCACTTCAAAACTTATCAGGTCATAAGATAAATTTTGGACGCAAGGAATTTAGATTTTGGATTGTTTCCATGTATGAATCCAGGAACTCGTTCTTCTGTGAATCTAAAATCCTTACATCGAAAATCTCAAATCAGCCTCTTCAGCTCTTTTTTAGGTTGCACTTTTGTGTAATAGCGAGTACATAGTTGCGCGATCACCTTGGCTAACCTCTGCTATCAACTATGCACAGAAGGTGAATGTATTTTTTAGATTATTTCTTTATTGTTTTAATTAATTAAATCTTTTTGATTTAATCTTTACTCTAATTGCCAATAGACAATCCTATTTGAGGCGAAAACCATGAAACTCTCATATCGCGGTGTGACTTACTCATACAATCCCCCAGAAGTTGAAACCACTTTAGGTGAAGTCGGTGGGAAGTATCGGGGATTAGATTGGAGATTCCGCAATTTGGAAAAGCCACCAGTGCTGCAACCAACGGTTAATTTGAAGTATCGCGGCGTTTACTATCAAACTGGCACAACGCCAACCTCTAACAGCACTCAGATGACAAAAACTCCGGCTTTCTCTACTCAAGAGAAGGCGCGATCGCTAATGCACAATCAGAAGCGGACGCTCAAAAATCGTCAGCAATCCATGCTGTACCGTGCTGCGGCAGAACTTGGGTTGGCGACTCATCCAAACGAAGAAAAATCATGCTTAAATTCAACTTCCAACTGACTGGCTTAGCATTTTTAACACTAATTGCAGCTAGCTCCACTGTGCCAGCTGTTGCTACTCAAGATCAAAGCCCAGCCGAACAACTTTGTCGGCTAAGACCAGGTATTAACCCTGTTTGCACAGTGTTGGTAACTGCCCCAAATGGAGTCGTCATCCGCTCTGGATCTGGTTCTAATTATCGAAGAATCGGTGTCATCCCTTACCAACATGATGTCAACGTCAGAGTAACCTCCTCTTCTGACAAATGGGTAAAGCTTGCTGCTCGTCCTGGTTGGATTTATTATCGCTACCTGCAAATGGCTGGGGACTAAAATACCCTCTCGTGGGAGAGAAAAAGCAAAGCGAATCTTTTTTATAACGGGCTGCATCCTGCGAGTGCGAATTGCAAACCACTTAATTAGTGCCTTTTTTCCTGAAAAATACCACGCTTCACGATAAGTTGCAGCTTTAACTCAAGGAACTTGCGTGGGCTAAATGAAATGTCTGTTGAAGAATGAGAACAACGAGGGAAATGTCGAGTCAGCGCCTTCCTTCGCATTGAATCCAACCCATACCAATTCACGAGGAATCCCATGCCACAGTCAATCAACGCAGAACGACTTATCTTAGTCACCGGAGCTACAGGCAATCAGGGAAGCGCGATCGCCCGTCATCTTTTGCAACGCGGCAATTTCAAAGTTCGCGCCTTGGTGCGTGACCCCTCGAAGCCTGCATCTGTTGCCCTCGAACAAGCAGGCGCAGAACTCGTAGTCGGAGATCTCAACGATCGCGCTTCCCTCGATCGCGCTTTGCAAGGTGCCTACGGTGTTTTTTCGCTACAGATCTTTCTAGATGGAATAGACACCGAAATCAGTCAGGGCAAAGCGGTTGCAGACGCGGCTTCATCAGCGGGCATCCAGCACTTCGTCTACAGTTCGGTGGGTAGCGCCGAACGCAACACGGGTATTCCGCATTTCGACAGCAAGTTTCAAGTCGAAGAATACATCCGAGCGAGCAAGTTGCCCTACACAATCCTGCGACCCGTTTTCTTTTTCTACAACTACAACATGATGCGCCCGATGGTTGAGACCGGAACGCTCTTTCAGCCATTGAGTCCTGAGACGAAGTTGCAGCAGCTTTCTGAAGAAGATTATGGAGAGATGGTCGCTGATGTATTCGATCGCCCCGCAGACTTCATGAAGGGCGAAATTGAACTTGCCAGTGTGGACATGACCATGCCGGAAATCGCTGCTGCGTTCAGCCGTGTTTTAGGAAAAACCGTCCAATACCAACAAATTCCGTTTGAAGCGTTTGAGCAACAAATTGGAGAGGAATTGACTATCATGTATCGCTGGTTTGAGAACGTCGGCTACGCAGCAGATTTAGCACAGTTGAAACGTGATTTTCCTGCCCCGACCAACTTTGAATCTTATTTACGCGACCATGAGTGGCAGAACCAGCCAGAAGCACGTCCGATGTCGGGTCGATAATTCTTTGAAACCCCTAAATATAAGAGACAGCCACTAAATCAATGTCTTTTTTCCTGAAGAATATCACGCTCCACCATAAGTTGCAGCTTAACTCAAAGAACTTGCGTGGGCTAAATGGAATGCCTGTTGAAGAATGAGAACAACGAGGTAAATGTCAAGTCAACGCCTTCGTTCCCTTGAACCCAACCCATAGCGATTGAGGAGGAATTCCATGAGCACAATCACAACGCAAGATGGCACACAGATTTACTACAAAGATTGGGGTACAGGACAACCCGTTGTCTTTAGTCACGGTTGGCCTTTGAATTCTGATAGTTGGGAAGCCCAAATGCTGTTTCTAGCAGACCACGGATTTCGGGCGATCGCTCACGATCGTCGGGGGCATGGGAGATCGAGCCAGCCCTGGAACGGAAACGAGATGGATACCTATGCTGATGATCTCGCGACGCTGATTGAAACGCTAGACCTGAGCGGAGCTACCTTAATTGGTTTCTCTACAGGTGGCGGTGAAGTTGCCCGCTACATCGGTCGCCACGGCACAGCGCGAGTTGCAAAAGCTGCACTGATCTCTGCTGTTCCGCCACTGATGCTGAAGACAGAGAATAATCCTGACGGACTGCCGATCGAGGTATTCGATGGGCTTCGCGCTGGCTCCCTGGCTGACCGATCGCAGCTCTATAAGGATCTCGCTAGTGGCCCCTTCTTCGGCTTCAACCGTCCGGGCGCCAACGTCTCGCAGGGCATGATTGACTGGTTTTGTTTCCAGGGAATGCAGGCAGGACACAAGAACGCCTTCGACTGCATCAAGGCATTTTCTGAAACAGATTTCACTGGTGATCTCAAAAAGTTCGACGTACCAACGTTGATCATTCATGGCGATGATGATCAGATCGTGCCAATCGGTGCCGCTGCGATCACCGCCGCCAAACTGGTGAAGAATGTCACTCTGAAAATCTATCCCAGCGCACCTCACGGTTTAACAGATACGCACAAGGAACAACTCAACAACGACCTTCTATCGTTCCTCAAGGACTGACACTAGACGTTGCTGTGAGACATCTTTCTCAGAGGGATGAACCCCGGTATCAGCATTGGCAATCATTCGTCGCAAGCATTGTGGACTGTATTCAACAAAGAGATTCAGCGATCGCCACGAGAAACTGGAATGTTTAATCTGCATTCGTATCAACTTTAAAACAGAGGTAAGAATGATCACACTTGAGAACAAAGTCGCTTTAGTCACTGGAGCCACGTCAGGAATCGGTAAAGCGACTGCTCTCGCACTGGGAACCGCAGGTGCAAAAGTTGTTTTTTCAGGCAGACGCGACACAGAAGGAGAGGCAACCGCTGCAATGATTCGTCATGCTGGCGCTGAATGTTTATTTGTACATTCAGATGTATCGAGTGAGGAAGATGTCAAAGCGTTAGTACAGAAGACAATTGAGACTTACGGACGCCTCGATTGTGCCTTCAATAATGCAGGGATTGATCTACCTCCCAAACCCCTGCATGAACAATTAATCGAAGACTTTGACAAACTCATGGCAATCAACGTGCGGGGACTCTTTTTGTGTATGAAACATGAGATTGGGCAAATGCTGTCTCAAGGATCTGGAGTGATTGTCAACAACTCCTCAGTCGGAGGTTTAGTTTCGTTTCCAGGGGTATCTATTTACAGCGCGAGTAAACATACGGTCATGGGGCTGACACGAGGGGCAGCGCTTGACTATGCCAAACAGGGTATTCGGATCAATGCGATTAATCCTGGCTTAATTGCGACTGAGATGACGGATCGCTTCACTGACAAGTTGGGCAGCACGGCAGATGGTTTAGCGTCTATGGTGCCAATGGGACGCATGGGTCAGGCAGAAGAAATCGCTCAAGCCGTGGTTTTTCTCTGCTCTGATGCTGCCAGCTACATTACTGGCCAACCTCTGGTAGTAGATGGCGGATTCACAGCGAGCTGATTAAGACAATCAAAATCAGGGCTACTATCTGGTCGAGGAGGCGTGGAGCAGTTTCCGCCAAATCCGTTGACGAAAACCCTGAAACTGCCAACAACTAATCCTCTCGCTAGCGGCAGTCGGAGTGAAGCATTCCATCCTAAAAGTGTATCCAGGCGCACCCCACGACGGTTTAACCGATACGCACAAGGAACAACTAAACAAAGACCTTCTATCGTTCCTCAAAAACTGACACTAGACGTTGCTGTGAGACATCTTTCTCAGAGGGATGAACCCCGGTGTAAGCGTTGGCAATTATTCGCCGCAAGCATTCTGGACTGTATTCAAAGAAATTCAATTTTAGGAGTAGAACCCATGAAATTAAAGCCGATCAGTCAGCAAGTAGTCGCCATCGTTGGCGCTTCTAGTGGAATTGGCAGAGAGACAGCCCTGCGGTTTGCCAAAAAAGGCGCAAAGGTTGTTGTTGCTGCTCGTAGCGAGTCTGGGCTGGCAACGTTGGTGCAGGAGATTAAACAGTTGGGTGGAGACGCGATCGCCGTCATTGCCGATGTCAGCGAATTTGAACAGGTGAAAGCGATCGCGGATCAGACCATTGCCACTTACGGACGACTGGATACCTGGGTGCATATCTCTGGAACCAGCATCGTTGCACCGTTTGACAAAATCACACCGGAAGAATTTAGAAGAGTCATTGATGTCAACCTGAATGGGCAAGCCTATGGCGCAATGGTGGCTCTACCACACCTCAAAAAACAGGGAGGTGGCGCATTAATTCACGTTTCCTCATTAGCGGCAAGAGTTCCGTTTCCATTACAAAGTCCCTATGCAGCTTCCAAGCACGGCGTAGCAGGCTTTTTAGATTCTATGAGAATTGAATTGCAGCACCAGAAACAGCCGATCAGCGTCACGAATGTGATGCCCGCCATCACGAATACCCCCATTTTCAACAAAATTCGGACGAAGATGGGAGTAGAGCCTGCTGGATTACCGCCTTACAACAAACCCAGCACCGTTGCCGATGCCATTTTATATGTGGCTGAACATCCTACCCGTGACTTTGTTGTGGGTGACATGGGGCGAATATTAGAGATGCTGCAACGCATTGCCCCGTCGATTGTCGATCGCTTATTTCTCCAGGTTGGCTTGACCGCTCAACTGACAGGTGAGCCAAAATCGGCAGATGCACCGGATAACCTATATGCCCCAATCTCTGGTTACGACACCGTAGAGGGCGACTTTGGCAAGTTGAGTGTACCCAGCTTCACGGATTGGCTCGATCGCAACCCGCCATTCAAATGGGGTACGGTAGCGATTGCCTCCGCTTTCGGATTTGCTGCCGCGTTAAGTAAATTTTCAGGGTAAAGACCTTTAATCAAGGTATTAGGTTCTGCCCACATTCTGTTTCACGATTAACTCAAAAGAAGGGCTTTGTGACGATTAGCAAGGAAACACAAAGCCTTAATATGCCTTGGCAGCAAGAGTACGGGTATTCCCCGACAGTGAAAGTTGGGGACACCATCTATCTCTCTGAGCAGGTAAGTCATGATAAACAAGGAGAATTAATCATGGTGACAACTACTCGCATTTATCAATTTCATCAGTATGGTAATCCAGAAGTTTTGCAACTAGATACGGTTCCTCTACTTGAACCAATCTCTGGGGAAGTGCGCGTTCGGGTGCAGGCAATGAGTTTGAATCGTGCTGATTTGCTGTGGATGGCAAATAATTACCTTGAAACGCCAGAACTACCCTCTCGTCTTGGAAATGAAATTGCAGGTGTGGTGGAAGCCGTTGGAGCAAAAGTTACTGAGTTTGAAGTGGGCGATCGTGTTAGTTCCATTCCTGCTTTTTCAATTAGCGACTATGCCAATTTTGGTGAAACGGCAATTCTACCCGTGCGCGGTTTAATGAAAACACCTGATAAGTTTACCCCAGCACAAGGAGCGGGATTTGCATTTTCTTATTTCACCGGCTATTTCGCACTTCTGGAACTTGGTCGTTTGCAACCGTATCAAACAGTATTGATTACCGCAGGAACCAGCACTACTGGATTAGCTGCAATCGCGATTGCAAAGAAAGTTGGTGCAAAAATCATTGCTACTACCCGAACCAGCAAAAAACGTGACACCTTGCTTAAGGCGGGTGCTGACGCTGTGATAGCCACAGAGGAAGAAGATTTGATCGCTCGTGTGATGGAGTTTACAGGTGGTCAGGGAGCCGATGTTGTGTACGATGCGGTAGCCGGGGCACTCAGTGAAAAACTAGTACAGGCAACAAGAATTCGCGGACATTGGATTGTCTATGGTTTGCTGGATGCCGAAAATCTGGAAACTTTCCCTTGGTTGCCAATAGTAATCCGCAGCGTTCAATTCCACGGCTATAAAGTGTTTGATTTCACTGGAAATCGTCACTTGGGATTGGTTCGAGATGAAGAAGCTTTTGCTCGTGCCAAAAAATTTATTAGTCAAGGGTTGGCGGATGGTTCCTTGCCCATTACCATCGATCGCGAATTTCAGGGGCTAGAGAAACTGCCTGAAGCCATGCAATATATGTCATCTAATCTGGCATCAGGAAAGATTGTCATCACAATTTAACCCAAACTATATTGCCATACTGGGAGACATTTCAGGCTAAAAACCGTGTTGTCATGGTGTCGCAACCGAACATGACATGACGATCGCTCCACACTGATTGATCCCTGTAGCGTTGGCGACCTGCGGTTGAGATTGCCTAACCCACTCAATGGTTAGGTTTCAATTTTCTCTTACTGCCAATTCAATGCCGACAACATTTTGGAGAGAACGATTATGAAAGGTTACGGGTCAACGGGGCTTGAAAGCATACTTCAGAAAAGCTACACAGTTAAGATTAGCGAGTACATTGGCAGCGGCTGGGAAACATTCAAGAAAAATCCTGCTGGGTTTGTTGGCTTTACATTTGTGTTTTTCTTGATTAACGTTGCGATCGCCAAAGTTAGCCAGTCTGTCACTCTAGAGGGGTTCATCAGCCTCTTAATTTCTGCTCCTTTAAATGCAGGATTTTTAATCGTGGCATTTAAACTTTTGAAAAATCGAGCCACAACGTTTGGTGATTTCTTCAGGGGTTTTAATAACTACCTGCCGCTTTTCCTAGTCAGTCTCGTTTCTAGCGTGGTGATTAGTATTGGGTTGTTACTGCTTCTCATTCCTGGTGTTTACCTAGCAGTTGCCTACATCTTTGCACTGCCCTTAGTACTCGAAAAGAAGATGAACTTCTGGGATGGGATGGAGTTTAGCCGCAAGCTGATTTCCAAGCATTGGTTCTCTTTCTTTGGCTTTGCTTTTGTGTTGGTACTACTAAATCTAGCGGGGGTTTTGCTGCTGGGTGTGGGTCTGCTAGTGACGATTCCGCTCAGTGTTTGCGCGATCGCTGCCGCCTATGCAGACATCGTGGGTTTAACACCTAGCAGTTCTGATTTTTAGAAGCGGGGTTAGTACCTGAGTGCCTTTGCTGGGCAAATCTGCTTAAAGAAGGTGGATAGTTCTTAATTAATCGCCTTCTTTATCCACCTCACTCGATGGCAGGTTTCAATTTTCTCTTACTGCCAACTCAATGCCAACAACATTAGAACAAGCTATGAACGTTAACTCACGGACTGATGTTTTTGATGTGATCATCGTCGGTGGCGGCCCAGCAGGTTTAACTGCTGCCTTGATGCTCGGACGAGCCTGCAAACAGGTCTTGGTCTGCGATGCTGGAAAGCCACGCAATCAAGTTGCTCATGCTGCTCATGGTTTCTTTTCTAGAGATGGAATTTCACCTGCACAACTGCTGCAAATTGGACGAGAGCAATTGCATCCTTACGATGATGTTGAAATTCAGGTGGGCAAGGTGGTCGATGCTCAAAAATTGGGCGATCGCTTTCAAGTCACCCTGAATGATGGCAACCAATTTGTCGGTCGCAAACTACTGTTAGCCACGGGTATGAAAGATTCACTTCCGGCAATTGATGGATTCGCAAAACTCTGGGGTAGCAGCATTTTCCACTGTCCTTACTGTCATGGTTGGGAAGTGCGAGATCAACCTTTAGCGATTTATGGCAAAGGTGAGGTAGGACTTGAAATGACATTCAGGCTGACCGGTTGGAGCCGCGATTTAGTGTTGTGTTCAGATGGTTCTGCCGAATTAACTCATGAGCAACGACAGCAGTTATCAAATTGGGGAGTTCAGCTACGCGAAGAAAAAATTGCTCGACTCGAATATCAAGACGACAAACTAACAGGGATCGTCTTTACGAACAATGAAGTGCTGCCCCGTCGCGGTATATTGCTGCGCCCTCGATCGTATCAGCACAGCCATCTAGCCGCAAAGTTAGGTTGTCAACTTGGCAGCGATGACATTGTACAAGTGGATGAGAGTAAGCAAACCTCGATTCCTGGACTCTATGCGGTGGGTGATGTGTGTAGCCCTTATTCACAGATCGCCGTAGCAGTCGCGAGTGGGACGTTCGCTGCTGTTTCCATCAATCACACTTTGACTGAAGAAAATCTGGTTCAGCCTAGGTAAATTAGCGATAGGGAGCTATAAGTCATGTTAAAGCTAGAGACTTTTGCATCAAATCAACAATTTATTAATGCTTGGAGTTACTTTGCCAGCGTATGTCCTAAAGGAGAAGTTTTAGAAGCGAATGAATTAGACATCACCTGGAGCGGTACAGACAATTTCTTTATCAATTCTGTTTTTCTGACTAAACCTGTCCTCGACGAGGCTGAGCTAGAAGCAAAAATAAAAGTGGCTTACGATTATGCTAAAAAGCGCAATCAGTCCTGGTGGATGATAGTTGCTGAAGACTCGATACCAGAGTTCCTTCGTCCTCAGCTCGATGAAGTCTTTGCTCAACAGAGGTTTGTTCCCTTACTCAGAATGGCTGGTATGGCTACTGAGCAACTGCTTCCTGCGACAACACATAACTCGAAATTAAACTGTGTTAGTGTGAATAACTTGGAGATGAGACGAGCTGTCGCTGATATTAATGCGATTAGTTCTAATCTTCCTCCTGCACCTTTCCGCGAAATTTTAGAACTTGAGCAATTTTGGCAAGAGACGGTATTTGGTGCACTGGGTTTTGTGGAAAATCAACCCGTATCAACGGCGATAACGTTTCTGATAAACAATGAATTTTATCTAGGATTGGTTGCAACGTTACCGGATTACAGAAATCAGGGTTATGCTGAAGCCGTTATTCGGCACTCTCTAGAACAAGCAGCGCAACGCTATGGCAAAAAACGTACTGCTTTGCACGCAACTCCTGCTGGCTTTTCGGTGTATCAAAGAATGGGCTATCAACCGACTGCTTATTTTAGGACTTATACCTGTTGAAAAAACTAAGGGATGTGAAGTTGCTAGAGAAACTGCCCGAAGCCATGCAATATATGTCATGTAATCTGGCATCAGGAAAGATTGTCATCACAATTCAACCCAAACTATTCTGAAAAGTCTTCTTCGGACAGATAACACTGAATCAACAATTATGGGCTGAAAATTGCTCGTAAAGGATTGATTTTTATAAGGAGCAAGCTAAAAGAGAAGTGGGATTTGAAATGGCGCAACATATTACAGGCTGGAGTCGCGATTTAATTCTCTTTTAATTACTACTGGGATATCTCCGATATGTTTTTCAGGCTTGCCATAGCTGTTATCACCGCAGTGTTGATTATTGGAACCTCAATTATGTTTCCGGGAATTACCGCAGAGAAAACGGCGAAACCTCAAGTGCCGGGTGTGTATCAATTCGAGTTAGGCGATTTCACAATTACCGCCCTCAGCGACGGCACAGTGCCATTGGATCTGCATCCCATCCTGACTAATACGAACCAGGCAGAAATCGATCACCTCCTGCATCAAAGCTTCCTGAAAAACCCTGTTGAAGCTTCGATCAATGTATTTCTCATTGATACTGGAGACAACCAGGTGTTAGTAGACACAGGTTCAGGGGAATTGTTTGGGGAACTAGGCGGCAAGCTACCAAGGTCTTTGCAGGCAGCAGGCTATACAGCCGACGAGATCGATATTGTTCTCATTACTCATATCCATACCGATCACAGCGGTGGTTTGGTTGTAGGTGGTCAACCCATGTTTCCTGCTGCTACGGTCTATGTTAGCAAACCCGATATTGATTTTTGGCTTAACCCTGCTAATGCAAAGCGATCGGCAGACTATCAAAGATATTTCAACGAAGCAGTTAAGACAGTCAAACCCTATCTCGATATGGGCAAGCTGAAGCCGTTTTCCGGCGAGACGGTGATTATACCTGGGATTACCGCACGCCCTACACCAGGACATACACCCGGACACAGTTTCTTCTTGGTGGAAAGCCAAGGCGAGAGTATTGAGTTTTGGGGCGATATTGTGCACGTCGCCTCGGTTCAATTTCCGAAGCCCGAAATCACGATCGACTTTGACGTTGATCCTAATGCCGCAGCAGCGCAACGGGCGAAACAATTTGCCGATGCAGAAACATCCCGTCGTCTCGTCGCAGCCGCCCATGTCTCTTTTCCAGGAATCGGTCATATTCGTGCGGGCAATCAGGGCTATGTCTGGGTGCCTGTGGACTATCGCTGGCGTGAAAAATGAGGTTGTGTGTTGCCAGTGAAGTGCGCCGAGCAAAGTGCCAGCAGCCAGTAGGATATCCACGCAGCGAAATTCATTGGCGATCGCACATTAAGACTTCACTTGTTCTTTAGAGGAACTATGTCTCAAAACCATCCATATGAATTCCTCGAAGGTTTTACACCAACGTGGGTACGGTGAAGATCCATGTTCGCAATATTTTGACTAAGTACAAAATTTAATGAAACCTCAACTCCGAAATTTAGTAATCAGTGAGTGTAGCCCTAGCTGCTCACAACTCCAGTTAAAGGTACATGATTCAAGTGATTAAAAAAGCTTGGCTTTACACATTTTGCTCGTTTTTACTGATTGTTGGTTGCACAAGCATTAACTCCAGTAATAAAGAACACACTCCCAACAACCAAACAAGTGCGCCGAGCAGGATCACAACATCCAACACCGATCGCACAAACGAATTACGCGATCGCATTGAACAAATCTCTCAGGCTGCTCAAGGGCGTGTAGGGGTGAAAGCCACAGTGCTAGAAACCGGAGAGTCAGTGACTCTGAATGGAAATCAGCAATTTCCGATGCTAAGCGTTTACAAGTTTCCTATTGCAATGGCTGTTCTAGCTCAAGTAGACCAAGGAAAACTGAAGCTAGATCAGAAAATTCGTGTTGAAAACAGCGATGTCGTCCAGGGTAGTCGGATTCTAGATGAGAAGGCACAGGGAATGGAATTTAGTCTGGCTGAACTGTTGAAGTACACGGTTTCTGAAAGTGATAATACGGCTTCTGATGTACTGTTACGACTCGTCGGTGGACCCAAGATTGTCACCCAGTATTTGCGTGGTCTTAGCGTAAACGATATTGTTGTTGCTAACACGGAGAAGAAGCTAGCGCAAGACCCAGCAGTGCAGTATCGTAACTATGCAACGCCTGATGCCGCCGTCGTTTTGTTACGCGCCTTTCATGAGAGAAAAGGGCTTTCAAAATCTAGTCAAGCTTTATTGCTGCAATTGATGACACAGACAACTACAGGTCTAAAGCGCATTAAAGGACTGTTGCCTGATGGAACGTCTGTGGCGCATAAAACGGGGACTTCGGCTACTGTGAATGGAGTGACGGCTGCAACCAATGATGTGGGACTCGTGACGCTCCCGAATGGACAACATATGGCGATCGCAGTTTTTGTTTCAGATTCTCAGGCAAACGATGCGATACGCGAGGAAGTCATCGCAAAAGTGGCAAAGGCAGCATGGGACGAATGGAGCAAATAGACATCAAAGGTTATAGCGAACCGTTTCTTTAGCGTTTGAAAATCTTGTTCAATTGCGATCGCAACCATTCATGAGCAGGATCGCGCTGTTTTCGTTCAGTCCACATCATTTGCAATTCTGGTGGTGCGCCTCCAATGGGTAACTCAACAATATGCAACTGCTATAAATAGAGGTTCTTTTTGCAGGGATTGCAGCAATCAAATCAGACTTGGCAATCAATTCAGGTATTAAGTGAATTGATTGACCGTTAGCATAATCCGCCGTTTGAGTCCCTGCTCCCGGAGTTGTTCATCAATAGGCCTCCTGCATGAATGTGTCAGATAACAAATTATTTGTCGCTAAACACATTAGTATCGTTAATCCAAAAATCTTTCAAATCTTTTACGATAGGGGCTTTGGATCAAGTAAAATTTTAGTAGGAATCCTTCTGTGACCCATAAATTGTTTTGACTTCAGCTTTTCATTATCCAGATATATCTAAAGTTTAGTAATGATAGAAGCGCCCAATGAGAGCAATTTGTTAAGACGACAAATAATCTGTTATTCGGCAAAGGTCTCTAATTTCTTTGGATATAGAATTCAAATCTAGCGATCAATCTTTCATAAATAGAGGTATAGTCTGAGCAAGAACCCTCTTAAAGGCTATCGTTGACTGTTGTTATCTCACTGTTTAATCAAGCAGGCGGCGTTGGCAAATCGACGCTCACCCAAAATCTTGGCTATCACCTCTCCCAACGTCACCATCAGGTTTTGTTGGTAGACATTGACCCCCAGGCTTCCTTGACTACATTCATGGGGTTAGAGCCAGCGGATTTAGAGAAAACGATATACGACGCCTTAGTCTCCGAACAAGACGAGCCGCTGACCCTACACCGAGACTTACACGGCATGGACTTGGCTCCCGCCAATATCTTATTAGCGAACGCGGAGCAAGAGCTAATTTTTGCTGAACTTCGAGAGTTCCGGCTTAAAGAAGTACTGGCTCCCCTATTAGACGACTACGACTTCATTTTGATTGATTGCCCCCCCAGCTTGGGGATATTGAGTCAAATTAGCCTAGTCGCCTCGACGCATGTCTTAGTCCCCATTCAGTGTCAGTTCAAAGCCTTGAAAGGAACCGACTCTCTGCTCAAAACCGTAGCCCGAGTGCAGCGCAAGCTCAACCGTTCCCTCAAGTTTGCCGGATTCTTCCCAACCATGTATAGCGCTAGTAACTCTCTAGACCAGCGCACCTTACAATCTATGGGAGAACAACTGTCAAACCTGGCACCCGTATTTCCCCCCCTACCCCGTGCCACAGCGCTGGCGGAAGCGGCTGAGTATGGAAAGCCTTTGGCTCTTTGCCCAAACAAACATCAGGCTATTCTGAGCTTATTTGAAGAGACAGCTGTCTTCTTAGAGGAGATGTCATGAGTACCCGACGCCGCACCCTACCCCCCGCGGAGCGCTCAAAGCTGAAAAATGTGGCTCTATTTGCCGAGGAAAAGGAATCATTGATTCCTCATACCATTCCCCTAAACCAAATTACCTTACCGACAACTCAGCCCCGGCGTTACTTTGACCCCCAAGCGATGCAATCCTTGGTGGAGTCGGTCAAAAGCGAAGGTATCCTCCAGCCTCTATTAGTTCGACCTGTGGAGGAGAAGTATGAGCTAATCGCTGGAGAGCGACGTTACCGAGCGGCTATCGAGGCAGAATTAACCCAAGTGCCTGTGACTGTTAGGGAAATGACTGATGACCAGGCAGTCCAGTATGCTCTGATTGAGAACCTGCAACGAGAAGACCTTAATCCCGTTGAAGAGACGGAAGGACTACTCAATCTTTTAGCTATCCGCTTGGGATATGACACGGCTCTTGTATCCTCCAAGCTTTACCAAATGGAAAATGAAGCCAAAGGAAAAATTACCCGAAACGTTTCGGGTAAGTCGGAAACCGAAACAATAGAGCAGGTGTTTGCCTCCTTGGGGCGAATGAGCTGGCAGTCGTTTGTCCGTACCCGACTCCCACTGCTCAAATTGCCTGCTGACATCCTCGAAGCCCTACGTTCTGGACACATTGAATACACCAAAGCCAAAGCTCTAGCACAAATCAAAGACGAAACTGAACGCAAGGCACTGCTGGAAGATGCGATCGCTAATTCCCTCTCCTTAAGTCAAATCAAGGAGCAGGTCAAAGCTGCCCAAACGCTGACCGAACCCCCTCCCCTTGCTGCCCGGATGGCAACCACCTACCAACTGGCTAAGAAGCAAAAAGTGTGGGATGACACCAAAAAGCGCAAGAAGCTGGAATCATTGCTGAGTCAGATTGAAGCGCTGCTCTCCAAGGAAGAGTGAGTGTCCCTATGTTACAAGCTTTCCCAATCGAGATGAGTGAGAGGTAAACCGTGAAAACTGTCACAAATTACTTCATCGTGGAGGAATTTGCACCTATTGCTGCCTGAAACCTAGCACAATGGCAAAGCAATTGCGACTGATGACTGAGTTATAAATTGCCAGCTCGTGTTAGCCTCCAAATATCAGGAAAACCAGAGGAGTTTGTTGGCACTTCCACGACGACGATTTATTCAGATAATTGCTGGAGGAGCAGGTCTATTGGGGCTTCTCCACTACTCAAGACGTGAGCAAACGATGGTTACACTGTATACGTTTGGCGACTCGATTCTTGATTGTGCTCGGTACAACGAGTTAGGTATCCATCCTGGGCAACTCCTCGTCCAGAATGATGATCGCCTGTTTCCCGAATTTCAGGGTCAGGATCTGCAATCTCGTGGGATTGCCCGCCTCGATCACCGTGCTCGTGATGGTGCAACCGTTACGGGTCTTCAGTCGCAGGTGCAGGGATTGCACGTCGAAGGGCGTGCGCTCGCACTAATTACTATCGGCGGCAATGACCTGCTGCGTGGATTAATCAGCGATACGGGAGAAGGAATTGCCACCTTTTCCGACAGACTCGACTTGTTTGTGCAAAGGCTTCCAATCCGTCCCGTGCTTTTGGGTACCGTGTACGATCCCACTTTTGGTGATGACCGACAAAATTTTTTGGGTGTTGAGCCGACCGTTGCTCGCAAGAACCTTCAGCGGATCAACGCCGTTATTAAAGAGATTGCTTCCCGCTATGGGCAGGTAGTCGATCTTCATGCTCACTTTTTAACAGGAGATTCTTCTTGGTTCACCTCGACGATTGAGCCAAGTCTACGCGGAGCTTCTGAGGTACGGCGTGCTTTTCTCCCTTACGTCTTAGGCAAGGCATAATCTGCCCAGATACTTTTGTCCCACATTCCGCACCCTCAACTGTGACATCCATCCCAGTTCGGCCGTACTTAATTACTCAAAACAAATACTTGCTTAACCACTGGATTAAGTATGCCAGAATGAGAGGTTTAGACTCTACCGAAAAGGACTCTTTTCGGTGGAGTTACCCCCAGCGACTAACGCATCCATGAGAGTTTCGGAATTACTGCGTTGAGCTGACCAAATATTGTTTTAGGTGAAGTTGCTATGAGAACCCAAGAATCTAACCCACTAATATCAAAAGAGACGGGGAAGTAAGGGTGGTACTGGTTATTTTGAAGTCCAGATAATGAATGGCTGCGGCTCCCTATAGATATCTAAGCTACTGGAGAGTCAGTGTAATTAAAAACGACCTTGGGCTGAGTAGACCACCCGGCAACCGGCACTGAAG
>NZ_JAMPKJ010000052.1 GCF_039962115.1 Funiculus sociatus GB2-C1
TTTTTTGGGTGCCGTATGCACGCTTCGGGGCACCTGAGCATATTTCTCATTAACATAGGTTTGCAGCCATTGTTCAGAAACCTGGACGGCACGAGCGATTCCAGCCAGAGAAATGCGTTCCAACAGCAATCGGTCAATCAGCTCCCGTGTTGCTTGGTCGATCACTTTTTTAGTCGGTTGGAGGACAAACTGTCGTCCGCAGTCAAGGCATTTAAACCGTTGTTTACCGTTGTGGATACGACCATTCTTGACCGTTTTGGAAGACGCACAAATGGGACACGCAGGCATGGGAGGAGAACAGCAAGAAACTCTACTCCTCTATCATTACATCTTGAGCACTACCTATTTGGTTACTGGGTCATCCAAATGAGCGAACGGTGAGATATTACTACCATCGCCTATTCTGTTTATGCAACAGAGCGCAGATCCATCATCAAATGCCCCGGCTTCGATAGCGCTCAATAAGGAGCCCCTCTGTACTTGATTGGTTTGCCGCTTGGCTGCTGTGGAATCCCTTGCATGAATGCCTAACTCTCTAGCACTTTTAGGCACTCCACTTTGAATCTAACCGCTTTACTTTAGCGGAAGCTGCCACTGGTCGGTGCAAGGCATCTAGAATCTGTTTGCGCTCAGAGCTACTAGGCTGTGGAGTATAGATAGTATTTTCGGTCAAAGCTTTTTGAGTTGCCCTCGCTGAGGAGTGTAGGTAGTATTCTCAACTCTAGCCGGAAAGCTAAATAACACAGTCGCTAAAATGAAGCACAATTTTCGGGCACATGGCATAAGCCTGGTTCAAATCGGCAACAGCGAGGCGAGTCCAAGCGATAGTTACTTGCGCCATTTAGCAAAGGCAGCAGCTACTTCTTCGTCGCTAGCGAACTCGCCAGCATCCGCTTGACGCAGACCTTCTTTAATATGGTCTAGCTGCCAGGAATGGACTTCCAGATAAGCATCAATTGCCTGGTTGAGAACAAAGGAGCGATCTCGCTCTATACCCGACGCAATTTCATCCAGAGCGATTTTTTTTTCAGTATCCAAGCGAAAGGTGATGGTTTCTTTGCTCATGATTGACTTGTTGAAGTGGCAACGTCTTCTTCCATAATGCGCTGTACTACAGCGTGTCGCAAATATCGTCTATACCCAAAACCCATATACTCCGTGGCTTACTCGCCTACCACCAACAAGTTAGGAAGTTAATTTGTTGACTTCCTGACTTGTTGACTATTCAAGAAGTTAACTTGCTGTAAATTTGACTTGCTATATTGATAGCTTGCCAGTAAGCTGAGAAGTTATAAATCAGCTATCTAGTGAATGATCGTTGCAATCGCTAACCAAAAAGGAGGCGTGGGCAAAACCACCTCCGTTATCTCTTTGGGAGGGCTACTGGTTAAACAGGGTGCCAGTTGTTTAGCCGTTGACCTTGACCCCCAAGGAAATCTGACGACGGGTTTAGGAGTGGAAGTAGCCGACGGCCAACTCAGCTGCTATGACGTAATCACGGAGCAGGTGGATGTCTGCGATGCGGTTGTGCCAACCAAAAGCGGTCTAAGTTTACTTCCATCTGATATAACGCTTGCTAAGGGAGAAACAGAAATCCTCACTAAAGTAGGCAACTTCTATATCCTCAAAGAGCGCCTAGAACCTGCTATTGGCCAATTTCCCCACATCTTGATTGATTGCCCGCCTTCTCTGGGAATATTGACCGTTAATGCTTTGGCAGCGGCTGATGCAGTGTTAATTCCAGTGCAGTGTCAGTTTTTTGCCCTCAAAGGATTAGCAGCTCTTCTCGAAACAATTCAGAGCGTGCAGAGGCGACTCAACCCAAATTTACAGATATTAGGGGTTCTGCCAACGATGGCAGAGATGAACACTATCATGACCCAGGATGTCTTAGCTTCTCTAAAAAAGCGGCTAAAAGACACTGTAATTTTTGAGCCGGTACCTAAGTCAATTAAGTTTTCTGAGTCGAACTTGGCAGGGGAGCCGATTCATCTTTATGCCAGGGAAGCAAAACTGGTGCAGCCTTATCAGGCGATCGCCAAGGTAATAACTGCACTGCCTCACCGGAGTCAAGACTGATGGTAAAACGACGTGCCCGATTAACTGATGAGAATGACCCGCTTTCTTCTACTGACAAGGTTCTAGCTGGGTTTGAGGAGATTAGCCAGTCAGCTAGAACCTTGTCAGACAACAAGCAAAGCAGTCAGCAACTTGGCGTGTTAGGAAGTCAGGAAGATAACAACCTAACAAGTCAACTGTCTGACCAACCAACCAGTCAGCAAGCTAAACTCCAAACCTCTTCAGTCGAGGGAAAGCCAGCCAGTCAGCCCTTTGAAAAGCCAAAACTGCGTAAGTCTACATTTCAGCTTGGTGAAACGGTGTTGCATCAGCTAGACCAACTGCATCTAATGCTCCAGCTAGAACTAGGAAAAGCCAATGCTCCTTACAAGGAAGTAATTGTGGAAGAAGCGATCGCGCAGCTGTTAGAGCAAGCTAATTTTAACCGCTCCGAATTGATAAAAGTGTTGGTGAAAAGGCAACAGATGCGAGAGTAGATGTACAGTGCCAAATTAAATGACATCGAGACAAATTCGTGTCGTTCGCGCGGAGTCGCTCTACTGCAAGATTGCACAGAAAGTTTGCGCGAGCGGCCTATCATCAGCTCCAAAGGATTGCGTGCCCTGGCTCCAAGCCCAAAAGCAGCTAAGTTTAGCTTTGCTGCTTTAACGACACTAATATGCCTCCGCGACAATTAAAAAGTCGCTCTACCCTAGATTACAGCTCCCATACCCCCAACACCAAGTTGCATTTGGACAGGTTTAAGGTCTTCAACTCCATAACTGATTCGCTTACTTTCCCCATCCGGCTGCACCTCATAGTACCCACCCTCCATCACCTTCCTAACCGTACCTAGCTTTCCGATATAAGGCGATAAAGGATTCCAAGAACTTGGGTCAATACACACACGCGAACCAACTTCGAGTAAAGACACCACCTCCAAACTTTTAATCCGCCGTTGCTTTTCCGGCTCCAAAAGCTTCCAAGCTTCATCTTCGTAAGCCTCATATAAAGCAATCGCATTCTCAACCTCAGCCCAAGTTCGACACTGCAACAGTAACTTAGCTAATTGCAACGCCGGAGCCTCCTCACCAGCATCAGACACCACATCTAATACAGGTGACTCTAAGCTGGCTAACTCCACCTCTAAAGATTCCTCACAAGTGACGCATAAAGTGTCTAATCCCGATGGCTCCTCAAAACCCTTACCCGATAAAGCATTGAAACCAAGTGCCAGCTGACTGACTTCCCCTTCTTTACAATTACACTCCGTTGCCACTACTAATTCAGACTTACAATCTCCTTTATAAATAAGAGAAGATTCGTCATCAAAGCTAGAAAGCATACCCTGTATAGTTTCTGACCTGTCACCTAATTCACCACCTAATCCGGCACCTGAAGAATTACCGAGAGAATTCTCATCTGTCACCCGCTGCATCAACAAATAGTCATGAGTTGGGATATTCAGATCCACATCAGTACGTAGCCTCAACCCCTGAATAAACTTACCTATCTTCGTCACCTTCCGCGACACCTCCCAACCCAAGACACTCCGACACAACTCCAATAAATCTGGACTGAAATTCTTATTGGCTTTCGGAGAAGTCCCAGATTGTTTGCAGTGCAAGCAATAAGACCCGTACAAAGTCCGAGGAGTGCCGTTTAATCCCTCCTCCTTATCGTTACCAACCGGAGTAATAGCCAAAACATCGTAAATTACCCAGTCATTGACCCAAGCAGCAATAGAATCAACACGGGCGCGGTTTTCCCAAAACTCCAACGTGCATTCTGGGATATCCACCAGCCCCATCAACACCTTAGTGACATGGGCATCCGAGAGACCTAAAACATGATTAGTAAAAGCATCTAACTCCCCCGCGAACTCAGCATTCAGGTCACGACGTGAGTGGACTGACACCGAGTTATTGCAAGGGACCGTAATCACCCGTCGCGCTATCCGCGAAGCAGCATCCCCCGTGAAGATAGGAATATTAGATAAAACCAGCGTCATCCCGTCATATTGATACTGGAAGCCTTTTTTCCCCTTCTCCTCAGCCCGTATCCAATCATCACCTGTCAGAGAAAGAAACTTACCCAACTTCCCAGTCTGCTTATCTTCATCCCAGAACACCACTAAACGCTTTCTATAAGCATTAGCAGCTTCAAATCGATTCCCACACCAATCCTCCAAAGTCGTGCTGTAGATGTTGTCAGACCCAATTAAATCAGTCAGCAGCCGTCCAAACGTTCCCTTACCCGTTCCACCAAGACCAATCAAGTGCAGGAACTTATGCAAGTCTTTGCGCCCTTTTAAGACAGCATTACAAAAACACAGTAAGGTTTCCTTAATCGCTGCATTGCCGTGGGAAAGGTGGTTGAGAAACGCTTCAATCCTGCTCCAATTCCTGCCATTAGGGTCATGGTCGCGGGGTAGCTGCCAAGTGAGGTGATAACCTGGCGAGTGAGGCAGGAGCTTACCTGTAGATACTTCCAGAACCCCATTGCGGAAAGGTAGCAGTTCTTTAGGAGAAGGCTCTACCCATTTGCGTTTAATCAGCAAAACCCGCAGGTTCTTCACCACATTGGTGATATAGCTATAGCTCCCATAGCCTCTGATTCCTTTAGAATCCAAAATTTTGGCGACAATCGACTCCATATATTCATTAGTCTCGATAGACCAGATACCGGGATTGTCAGCTTCATAGCGCATCCAATAACCGATTTCATCGTTGAAGGCAAGTTGTTCGCGGTACTCTGCGGCGATTTCATGAGCCACCAGGTCTGCTGGGGGAATCTTTCCGGTTCTTTGACGCTGATTGTCAGCATTGCGATATCCGTGAAACTGCTGTTCTAGTTTCTTGAGCCATTCACTATAAGGTGTAGCGTTATTCACAACTTCATCCCATTTCTCTTGACCATGAGCCACAATGAAATCATCGCAACCCTTCCCTAGTTGTAAATCCCAAGTGACGATACGGACAATCGCTTTGGCAACATTGAGAAGATGCCCCAAGAACTTGAGTGCGGATTGGACTTCCGGCTTGACCACAATATCAGCGTCAAATACCAAGTCAACCTGTCGTCCTGGCGTAATGAAAGGTTGTAAGGACGGTATCAGAGCCCGTTTCTTTTGTTGACCATTCCAGACACCCGTCAGAGCGATTCCCACATAGCCACCGGAAAGCAAGCAGGCAGCTTTTTTAACTCCCTCAGTGATGCTAATCGGGATTTCTGGATGTTCTAGTACCCAAGCCCAGAAACCAAGGGCTTCTCCAGAATCATTGATTTCAACCTGCTCTGGCATAGACACCCCATAACGACAAGCTATCGAATACCAAGCACTCAAAGAAATTCGCAGGAAGATAGCTTCTGAGACAGCGCCTTTGGGGAAACTGAAATATTTTTGTGGTTTATCCGAGTCAGGGAACTGAATTGCCTCGTCGGGTTTGAACTGCCCAAAATTCCGAGAAGCGCCGGTTATCGGGTCAATTCCTTGGACGTACCAGCCAGCTGTGCCACTATAGGCTTTCCAGGAGAGTAGCTGAGCAATTTTGGTTGGGTGCTCCAGACTTTTGAGGTTGAGGCAAGCGATTTCGGGTGAGATTCCGCTGCCGTCCATCCATTCGTTCAGGTGAGCTGGGAAATATTCGGGAGAAAAAAAAGATTTGTTTGTAGATGTTGGTGCCACCATAAAAACCTCCAAAAGTATATGTAGTGCGCGATGGAGGCGTTGGAGGGAGGAATTTAATTAATCTTTGACCAAACTTAGGCAAAAAAAGTTGACAAGTTTGGAGCCAGATTAAGTAAAATGTAAATGCCACGGTCTAGCTCCCCACGATTTATTTCGTGGTTAGCCCTCATCGCGCATTCTCAGTTGGTGATCTGGTCAGCAAAACTTTCGCACCTTCTGAGTTAGGAAAAAATTCCTAGCCCGTGGCAAATATTTAGTTGTTTATCAATAGCGCTCTTAAAGAGCGTTTTTCGGGAAGCTGAAGTAACTTAAGGGTTTACTTGTGAGAACGTGGTCGTCTTTGAAGCACCCGATGCTAAGTAAACTTGCGAGCCCTGAGAGAATTATAAGCGGGCAGGTTGAATTTGCACGCGAAATTGATAGAGATTTTGGTTTATTTTTTGGATAAATTCTAATTTCTCTAGTGTGCAAGCACATTCGGTCAAGTTTATTTAGGTTATCAGTGTGTGTTTACGCCCAGCCAGTGCGATTACTCAAACCGCTCTGGGTTTATTTTGTTTAACCATGTCTTATGGAGCGGTGACACTAGAAGCGATGACTGTGCTTTGTAGTGGAGGTACGGTCACGTTTGCTCTTGATGGGAGAATGTTTCTTGACGCAAAACATCTTGAGCAAGCAGAAGAAATCTAGTGATCCCCCAACAGCTAGCAGAGTCACTCCAGCCAGCCGAACTTGTAAAAGTTCAGGCGATGATTGCGACTTTGGAAGTCAAAGCTCCCCAATCAGGCGAGGTTGGGTAGTCAGGTCCTACGTCTTAGCGAATGTAATTAGAGAGAATTAACGGGTGAGCATTCGCTAAGAAGTTATGCCTAGCTCAACCTCCCTAGACGCGATCGCTGTCTCGACTTCCGGTTCCCTACCGAGTGAAGCTTGACTTCGGCGCTCCGAAATTTTGAGGGCGAGCCCTGTCTCGATTTCCGGCCCCCTGCGGAACTGGAAGAACTGTAGGCACAGAGGGAACGAGGTTTGTTAAGTAGCTAGACAAAATTGATTACATAGATTTTTCCAAATTCTCTCAAAATCTTTTCAACAGATGCAACAAAAATTTCCCAGCTAGAGTAACCATCAATCTCAATCCATTCATACTTAATAAACTGCCACAAAATTTCAATCAAACTTAATTCGGGAGAGTAGGAGGGTAACTCAAAAATACTAAGATTTCGTTCTCGCCATTCTTCCTGTTTCTCAAGAATGGCATCACTGGTATAAATAGATGATTGATCGACAACAATCACTGTTGGCTTATCCACTACTGGGGAAAAAGCATCAATACAAGCGATAACCACATCGGAATTAATACAATCAAAATCAGAAACGTTGAATACTGATACAAAAATTTACATATTTAGGTAGAGTAAGATTAGCAAGGGAAAATTACTTAACAAAACATTATCTCCTCAAACCAATGGACATAACTAATTTTCTGACACATACAAGCTTGGAGATAGCGAAATTTATCTAATAGTTTATTACCCCATTGTTGGGAAATCGATATAAGTTGTAAAATTAGATAAGCAATGAGACTCGAATAAATTTGTATAAGAATATCATTCACACTTTTGCTAATCAATTTATCAAATTTTAGATGCATCTTTAAAAACTTCCCTAATAATTCAACTCCCCATCTTAAGCGATATATCTCTCTGATTTCATCATCAGAAACTGCTGCGTCTCCATCTACAGGCAAATTAGTCACTAAGCGAAACTCAGTTTTGTCTCCAAATCACAAAAAATTACCATTCTATAAGATTGAGCATCTGTCGATGAGCCAATTTTTACCAATCCGGTTTCTGGCTCAAATTCTAACTTCCAATTATTTTTAATTCGCAAAACTTGCGTATTTATTTTCTTGCACTAATTCTTGAATAAATTTTAATCCGGCAAATCCTCTATCCATCACTCCAACAGCATGGGCTGGTAACTTAGACATCATTTTTGAGCCAAATTTATAATCATGATTATGCCCAAAGCTGATTAGGTTGTCTTCTAGTCCTCCTGTAGCTAAATTTAAGGAAATAAAAAGTTTGACTTGATGATAACCTAGCACCCACAATAATTTACTTGTCAATGTAATAACTGTCGAATCAATTGGACAAATTGCGTATTTATCATGTAACTTTTTGTGGGGTTTATTCTGGACTAATTGATTCAAACGATGATAAATTTCCTGAAACGGTTCTAGACTTCGATGAGTGTTAGCTTTGGAAAAAGTTGAAATATCAACATCAAATGCTGTCTTGTTTAATCGGTTAAATAAATCCCGCATAATCGTTAAGCTATTATCGAGCGCATAAGCTAGCCAACACTCAACAAAAAGACGGCTATTCAAAACTGGATAATCATTTTTTGGTAGCTCTTTGAGGATACTTTTGACAACTTTGGGAAATGAGTTTAGAATCATTGCTAATCGGATATATTAAAATCTCTTACCCAAAAACTAACATATTCTTGGCTATTTTCATCCCTCATTTATTAACATTCAATATTTGTATGGTATGGTAATGAAAATGAATGAGGAACGATAGCTGATGACCCAACAAACACAAACCAATATGGTGAGGGATGGTATCAAAATTCGCATTGCCTGGAATTGTTACTAAATATACCTATTAATCTATTCTTAATTTTTAGTTCAAACATTCTTAACTAAATTTTACTGTGAGGGATTTTTTTAAGACATAGCCTCAGCTATCCTTCAATCATGGTTTGATAAGGTTTGAAATTGGTATTAGCAAACCCTCTGACAGAAGATGATTCAAAGCCTACAGATCAACTCCTGCTAGTTTACTAGGGAAAATCTCATGACTCACTTTGGTATTATCTGTCCGGCAGAAACTGGCCATCTCAACACGATGCTCCCGTTAGGTCGCGAACTGCAACGGCGTGGTCATCGCGTTACTCTTTTCGGATTACTCGACGCTCAACCAAAAACAGTAGCAGCAGGATTGGATTTCTGGGCAATTGGAGAGGCAGAATTTCCAGCAGGAGCATTGCCCCAAGCCTTTGCCCAGCTAGGAAAACTTAGCGGGTTAGCTGCCCTGCGATATACTATCAATTTGCTGAAGCAGGGGGCGGATGTAATTCTCCGAGATGCCCCGCAAGCCATTAAAGAAACTAATGTAGAGGCACTACTAGTAGACCAATCTTCACCAGAGGGAGGGACTGTTGCAGACTTCCTAGAGATTCCCTTCATTACCGTATGCAGTGCTGTGGTGCTAAATCGAGAGGAAACTGTTCCCCCCTTTAACACCCCCTGGAGTTACAATCCTGTCTGGTGGGCACGTCTGCGAAATCGCATGGCTTACTCTTTACTCAGTCGGATCACAAAACCCATCCGAGAGTTGATAAATGACTATCGCAAAGAATGGAAGTTACCTCTGCATTCTCATCCCAATCAACTCTATTCCCAACTGGCTCAGTTAAGTCAACAGCCGGCGGAATTGGAATTTCCTCGCACTACTTTGCCCAAATGCTTCCATTTCACCGGGCCTTACCATAACTCAACGGGACGGAAGTCTGTGCTTTTCCCCTATGAGAAATTAACAGGGCAACCGTTGATTTACGCTTCGATGGGAACCTTACAAAATCGTCAGCAGGAGATTTTCCAGCGAATTGCTGAGGCGTGTGTAGGGTTGGATGCTCAGTTGGTGATTTCTCTGGGTGGTTCAGGTAGTCCGGAATCTCTACCAGAATTGCCCGGTTCACCTCTAATTGTAAGTTATGCACCTCAACTAGAACTGCTTCAAAAAGCGACGCTCACCATTACTCATGCAGGGATAAATACCACTCTGGAATCCCTCACCAATGGGGTGCCAATGGTAGCGATTCCGATTGCCAATGACCAACCTGGAATTGCCGCACGTATAGCTTGGACAGGAGCAGGAGAGGTTGTGCCCCGATCCGGATTGACTGTTCCCAAGCTTCGAGATGCCATACAACGGGTACTGACTGAAGAATCTTACAAAAACAATGCAACCAGATTACAAGATGCGATCGCTAGTGTAGGAGGAGTGCATTGAGCCGCCGACATTATAGAACAGGTCATATCTATGGGGAAGCCAGTCTTGGCTCAAACACAACAATAAGCGAGTTTTTTTGCATACGTGGCGAAACAAGCTCTCTCCGAAAACATTCAACAGGTTCCCACAGCATCACTATGGACTCCCTAAATAGGAAACTTAGTCTAATCGAGAATCTGTTTGAAATTCTCCACGATCTGAGAGCAATGATTGATGTCAATTTTGCCCGTATCGAAGGACTACTAACACCTGATATTCTCCGACAGGCTCTCAATTTAGTGCAAAAGGGTCATCCAATGCTTCAAGTCCACCTGATTGAGCTAGCAGATGGCTTGTATTTTGAATCGGAAGGTACACAGGAAATTCCATTGCGCGTCATAGACAAGCAATATGAGAATCAAGGAATTGAGATTGCTGAAGGCGAGCTGTACCAAAGATTTTCTGGTGGCTTAGCTCCTCTTTGTCGGGTAAATTTTCTTCATTCTTCTATCAGTAACAGTGTCAGTGAAATTATTGCAACGCTTCATTACGCTATCACTGATGGGATGTCATGTATGTGTTTTTTCGACGATCTCTTGTCCTATTGTCACCAAATTGCTGCTGGATGCTTTGATCTTGCATCTTAGTAGTGCTATTTTTCACGGGCTGCTCACTTTGGCAATGAGGGTACTTCATAGGCAGAATCCACGCACTATGACTATTTTAGCAACCATCCTTTAGAAGACCAGTGCCTTCTGACCTAAACGCTTACGAGTAAGTAAGTAAATGAGCACAATTAAAAAGTTTTGTAACTATCTGCATAATTCTGACCTAAACACTGACGAGTAAGTAAGTAAATGAGCACAATTGAACGGAAGGTGGGCATTACTTATTCAAAATCCTGTAGTTAAACTCCAGAGAGAATAATGGACAATTTCCAGTCTACAAATACGCTGTGTTTATTTATGTCAATCTACCTAACAACGCTCAACTTTATCTATCCCAAAAGTGTATGAATTACTCTAGCTTACACCCATGAAGAATATAGAAAGAAAGCTTGCAAGCTAAACGCCTATTCTGCAATCGGTAGGGATAAAAGCACATAATCATATTTTTATCAATGTGTAACCCCTATTTTAGAACATCACGAATTTGGGCAACAGAGCCCGAACAAAAAATGTAGTAGCGAGTTGATGTATGACTTTTAATCAGAGCATTCCAGAGTCAAGCAATCTTCAGTTTACACCGCAACCGGAAGAGGAGTTACAGCTTATTAAGTTTCTAATGGAGCGTGTTACAGATGCTGTTTTCTGTGTAGCTCCAGACACACATCTGCTGTACGTTAATCAGTCAGCCTGCACAATGCTCGGGTATTCTCGTGAGGAATTGCTCTCCCTAACTATGGATGACATAGACCCAGACTTTTTACTAAAAGTTCGGTCAAATCACTGGAAAACTATTAAGCAGCAAGGCTCCTTCATTTTTGAATCTCAACATCGGACTAAGGACGGCTGGAGCTTTCCGGTGGAAATCACCGTTACCTACGAGGAATATCATAGCAGGGAGTATAACTGTATTTTTGCTCGCGCTCTTACCCAACGCAAGCAGGTAGAGGTAACTTTACAGAAAGCCAATAAAGCAGTAGAGTCTAGGCTGGAAGAGCGTACAGCTTTAGAGGAAGCGCTGCGGCAGAGCAAAGTCGAATTTGGCACTTTCCCCCATCTGAATGAAGTCTTTCACTTCATCGAAGCCAATTATCACCAACCGATTACCCTAAGCGATGTGGCGCAGGCAGTGGGTTACTCCCCGGCTTACTTAACTGATCTAGTGCGCCGACAGACGGGACAGACGGTGTACCGCTGGATTATCAAGCGCCGTATGGCAGAGGCTCATCGCTTACTTCTTATGACTAGTCAGTCGGTGCAACAGATCGCTGAGGCAGTAGGTTATCTCGACCATGGTCATTTCATCCGACAGTTTCGCCGATTCAATAGCATGACTCCGCAAGCATGGAGAAAGGCTTATCTAAGTAACCTGACTTCGGGTTAAGCTAAACTTTTGCAACGTTCCATCCAAGCATTTGAGTCCTCAATGACCCATCGAGTTGCGACTACTACAAATCCCGTTTTCCCAAGTGCTGCTTTTTCGGCTTTTGCCGGTTTGAGTGGCAGTTCAAATCGGATCTTGGTCATGATCTGGGGGTAGAGGTCTTGCAAAGCTGCCGTCACCACCTCTGGATGATAGCCATTGTCCAGCAGAATGGTGATATAAGAGGATATTGACTTGTTTGGCGCGAAAGTAGTCGAGATTGTGGCTCAACATCTCGGATTTTGCCTTGGTCATCGGAGACATTGGCTTTCGTGCAGTGGGTAAAAAACAAAAAGCCCAGCGTATCAACGGCGAGATGTCGTTTGATGCCGTTGGTACATTTGTAAAAGCAAAAGCCTTTGGACTCAACACTGGCATTGCAGGTATTCTTCACGGCTTGCGAGTCAATCATCAGCAACGTTGTCCACTTGGCTTTTTTTTGACTTGTTCACGCACTTGTCCATGTAAGACGGTCATTAGTACCAGAAAAGCTCCTGCATCCCGCCACTGCTTGTAGTGCCAATAGACGGTTGAGTAGGGCGGCAAATCTTTGGGTAAATCTTGCCAATTACAGCCATTCTTAAGTTGATAGAATATGCCATCCAACAGCTCTCGTTTCGTCCAACCACAGGGTCTTGTCTGCTTCTTCACCAGCAATATCTGGGGCAGGAGGGGTTCAAGAATTTCCCATTCTTCGTCGGTGAGACTGCTGGAGTACGGCATGGTGAGTAGGATATGGCTTTTGCGCTACCTTAAGTCAACGGGGTGAGAGATATCAAATGGGTTCTATAAAGATGTGTGAGGCAGCTAGGGTAAAGCGATCAAGCCGTGAGCGCTAAATAGGGTTGGCTAAGTTCGAGTAATCAACCTGAAACGGGTGAGTTTCTTTCCTGTCGATAGCGCTAAGGAAAGTGAATTCTCTTACCCAAGTGTTAAATTTTCTATTCCAATCAAAAACGAAATAATGTTCAATTATTCCGAAATATTGTTCCTGGTAATTGTGTTTTATATTTCCTAAGCTTGTTTTTAGCAAGATAGCTAAAAGTTGGTGTTGCACAAATAAAAATATGAACCTGTGTTTCACGGGACAAAGTGTTGTTCTGAATCATAAAGCTATCAGTAACTCCTTCTCAATTTGATAATGGGACTTAGACATTTTCTAGCCTCTTAATGGGCCGAAAAGCATTCTGGGCAAGGAAAAGAGGTTGATGACCTCAAAACGCCTGAAATCCTTGTCAATACTAGCTTTATTCCCGTTTGAGCCAAAAGTCTTTCTAGTTTTAAATTTGAAGCCATTTTTGCTTCATTTTTTGTCTCAGTCCCGATAAGTTCTACCTTGGTGGGCACTGATATAAGTTCCCGCAGTTGGCTCGCTAGTTCTATTTACGTGCAATAAGTTGCTGATGACAATGCAAGATACTTAATACACTTATTACCTAATAGGGCCATTCTTTCAAAAGTTCCGTTGACCAAATACAGATTGATTATTTATAGCTAAAACGATTAATGCAACAATTGCTTAATACAACTTGGGCTAGAAGAAAGAGTTTTTATTCTATCCTGCTACCCTCCGTAGAACTTCAAATATGACTATTTTTGTTGTGAAAAACTATCCTATACCTCAACATACAGTTGTTAGTATTGACGAAACTTTAGCACAATTGCAAAGCGATGTAGCCGATCTATTTAAGTACCAAGAGAAGCTAAGTGAACTGAAAAAGAAGCAAATTCAGGAAAATTTAAAGATCGAGGTGGCTGAAGGAATTCAAGAGCTAGCATCTCTGGCTGATAGTATCAACACTTTATCTAGTCAGTTAGAGGCTAAAATGCTCAACTTTAAGAGAGTTGCCATCGAAACTAACAAGGCTTACCGCGCTATCCATCTGGATGCAAACTTGAAGGCTACGGGTATAGAACAACCGGGATTTCAGGGCTGGAAGCCTCTTAGTATCTGGCAACTTCATCATTCAGCTGTGCCTGCTGTAGTAGAAGGAAAAATGGGGTTTATCTTGACGGCAAGAACTGTGAACTTGTCCGAGGTAAACACAGAAAGAGACGCCCAAAGACGAGCAGAAGCAGCAGAAGAGCGCAGAAAAGCATTTGAACATTGGCTAGCAGAACGGCGGCAGTTCTAAGAGCGACCGTCCTGACTTCTGAGAAGTTGATTGAAAAGCTTGCGAATGCTTTTAGGTAGCTTACTGACAGGTTAAGTCTGCGACCTAATTAATAAAGCTGATTGAAACACTGAATCTGAACTTTTTAAACCCCCTGTGAGTAGCTGAAGATGATTTTTTTCTTGAGACTCAAATTTATAGGAAAGAGCAAATGATCGACTCTCCCAAGAATTTTAATTTTTCCAATCTAGTTAAATGCCTGCGCTACAGAGCTCTAGATCAACCTGACAAAATTGCTTTTACCTTTTTGCAGGACGAAGAAACCGAAGAAGCCAATTTGACTTATCAAGCCTTAGACGAGCAGGCTCGATCCATCGGCGTTATGCTCCAAAATCTAGGATTAAGCGGAGAGCGAGCGCTGCTGCTTTACCCACAGGGTTTGGAATTTACTGCCGCGTTTTTTGGGTGTCTTTACGCTGGAGTTGTTGCTGTCCCTGCTTATCCCCCCCGGTCTAATCAATCCTTGTTCCGTCTTCAAGCGATTATGGCAGATGCACAGGCAGCGATCGCGCTCACCACCACAAGTGCGCTGTCCAATGTAGAGCGACAGTTCACCCAGGCTCCGGATCTACAAGCTCTGCGCTTGTTAGCCACCGACGACATTCCTATCGATTTAGCACAAGTATGGCAGGAACCAGCGTTGAGCAAGGACACGTTGGCGTTTCTCCAGTACACGTCGGGTTCTACAGGCAAACCTAAGGGGGTAATGATCACTCATAACAATTTGCTGCACAATTCGGAGTACATTAAGCAAGCATTTGAGCTCACATCGGACAGCGTGTCCGTATCGTGGTTACCCAGCTTCCATGATATGGGACTCATAGATGCGATTATTCAACCCTTGTATACAGATTTTCTGAGTGTCCTGATGCCGCCAGTATACTTTCTTCAACGACCAATTCGGTGGCTTCAGGCGATTTCACACTACAGGGCGACCCATTGCGGCGGACCTAACTTTGCCTACGATCTATGTGTTCGCAAAATTACACCCGAACAACGGGAGACTCTTGACCTGAGTAGCTGGTATAGCGCTTATAACGGTGCTGAGCCAGTTCGCCGAGAGACCCTAGAGCGGTTTGCACGCACTTTCGCTGATTGTGGTTTCCAGACCAAGTTCTTCTATCCCTGTTACGGGATGGCTGAAACCACCCTGATGGTTTCGGGCGGTAGCGTGAAAGATGAGCCGGTTCACTGTACGGTTCAGGCAGATACTCTGGAACAAAATCGGGTCTTGGAGACATCTGACGATGCTCAGAATGTTAGGCATCTAGTAGGGTGTGGGAAAGCGATTCTGGATACGAAGATTGTCATTGCTGACCCAGAATTGCTGACGCAGTGTGTTCCTGACCAAGTGGGAGAAATTTGGGTATCAGGTTTGAGCGTGGCTCAAGGTTATTGGAACCGACAAGAGGAGACAGAAAAGACTTTCAATGCCTATCTAGCAAATTCGGGCGAGGGACCGTTTCTGCGTACTGGTGACCTGGGATTTTTGAAAGACGGAGAACTATTTGTCACTGGTCGTCTCAAGGATCTAATTATCATCGGGGGTCGCAACCACTATCCTCAGGACATTGAATTAACAGTGGAACAGAGCCACCCAGCTCTTCGGTCAGGCTGTGGTGCAGCTTTTGCGATTGAGGTGGACGGTATTGAACGACTGGTGATCATACAAGAGGTAGAGCGTCAATACCTCCGGCATCTAAATGTTGATGAGGTGGTTAAAATAATCCGTCAGGTGGTGGCGGAACAGCACGAACTCCAAGCCTGTGCTGTAGTACTACTCAAGACCGGGAACATTCCGAAGACTTCCAGTGGTAAGATTCAACGCCATGCCTGTAAAGCAGGGTTTCTAGCTCAAAGCCTAAGCGTAGTAGGGCAGTGGTCTCAGCAGCTAAAAAAAATCAAATCGCCTCATGTTTCAGCGTTATTCACAGCCAGCCCAACCCCACAGCAGAATCCAAACTTATTTGTAAGCAGCAACGCAGGAGAAGTCACGAATGTCGCCCCTCTCTAAATTAGACAACCAAACACAATTGCGCCAATTAGATATGAGACTCTAAGAAGCGAAAAACAGTCAGTTCTGTACCTTATCCAATAGGAAAGGTTTTGACGAACCAACGACTTTGCACAATAAGGAAAGGAGTCTATGAGCGCAGAAGACATTCAAGCCTGGTTAATCTCTAAGATATCTGAGGAGTTCGAGTTAGACCCTGATGGGATAGACATCTACGAACCCTTTGCCTGCTACGGTTTAACTTCGATGACGGCAGTAAGCCTTTCCGGTGACTTAGAAAATTGGCTTCAAATTAAACTGTCTCCTACATTGACATGGGACTACCCAACTATTGAGACTCTTGCCCAGTATTTGGATGGCAAAGTCAATGTCTCAGTTTTGAATCCAAAACTCAAGGTTAATGTCAACAGGGGGCGGTGGTGAAATGGAGCCTATAGCTATTATCGGTATTAGCTGTCGTTTTCCAGGAGCCAAGGATAAGAAAGCTTTCTGGCAGCTTCTGCGAGACGGGGTGGATGCGATCACAGAAATTCCCTCAGACCGCCCGAATCTCCTTGCCTCCTATGACCCGAACCCTAAAGAAGCCGGTAAAATGAGTGCCCGTTGGGGTGGGTTTCTGGAACAGGTTGATCGGTTCGACCCCCACTTTTTCGGAATTTCTCAAAGGGAGGCTGTTGCAATGGACCCCCAGCAACGGCTCTTACAGGAAGTGTCCTGGGAGTCTTTGGAGGACGCGGGAATAGCGCCGGAACGCCTAGCTGGCACTCGAACTGGCGTGTTTATCGGAGCCATGTGGAACGATTACACTCAGATGCAGATGAAAAATCCATCTAGCATCGACGCCTATACGGGTTCAGGCAGCGGCGGTTTTATGATGGCTAACCGCCTCTCCTATCGGTTTAATTTTCACGGACCGAGTATGACGGTTGATACTGGCTGTTCCTCATCGCTAGCTGCGGTTCACCTAGCTTGCCAGAGCTTGTGGCAGAGCGAGTCCACCCTTGCCTTAGCTGGGGGCGTGAACCTGATGCTCGAACCTGGTCCGAGCGTATTTTACACCAAAGCGGGACTGATTGCGATCGATGGTCGCTGCAAAACCTTTGATGCTCGAGCTAACGGTATAGTGCGCGGCGAAGGCGTTGGGGTTGTCGTCCTCAAGCGCCTGTCAAGTGCCCTGAGCGATGGCGACCCGATTTATGCAGTCATCCGAGGCAGCGCAGTTAACCATGATGGGCTGACCAATGGTGTTACTGCTCCCAGCCAGTGGGCTCAGGAGGCCCTACTGCGGGAAGCCTACCAGCGGGCAGGTGTCTCTCCAGGTCAAGTTCAGTACGTAGAGGCCCACGGTACGGGTACGTTGTTGGGCGATCCAATTGAGGCTAAGGCTCTGGGAGGCGTGCTAGCAAACGACCGCTATCCCGGAAGCCCTTGCGCTATCGGTTCGGTTAAGACCAACATCGGGCATCTGGAAGCGGCAGCTGGGATTGCTGCCCTGATCAAAGTTGCGCTGGCACTCAAGTACCGAGAAATCCCACCCAGTCTCCATTTCCAGGAACCTAATCCCCATATTCCTTTTGATATTCTTCCCTTGCGGGTTCAGCAGACCTTGAGTCCGTGGTCTAAGAAATCCGGTTCGGCTTTGGCTGGCGTGAGTTCCTTTGGTCTGGGGGGAACTAATGTACATATGGTACTGGAGGAGGCACCGGTACTCATTCCAGCAATCAGCGATGTCGAGCGTCCCCTGCATATGTTGACCCTATCAGCTAAAAGTGAGAATGCCTTACGAGCCATGGCTTGCTGTTATGAGGCCTTCTTAGCGAACCATAGTAAAGTCTCGCTTGTAGATGTTTGCTTCACCGCCAATACAGGGCGATCGCACTTTGCCCACCGCCTTGCGCTCGCGGTAGAATCCACCGAGACGTTGCGCGAGCAATTGAGTGCTTTTGCTGCCAGGAAGCAGCCTACCGGACTGGCGAGTGGGTACGTGCGTAGCAGGAAGCAACCCAAGGTAGCATTCCTGTTCACCGGACAAGGCTCCCAATACGTGGGTATGGGACGCCAGCTTTACGATACCCAGCCTACCTTCCGTCAAGCGCTGGAGCGTTGCGACGAACTGCTGCGCCCCTACCTCGATCAGCCTCTGTTGTCGGTACTCTATCCCGAATCTAGCGCGACCTCGCCCCTCAATGAAACCGCGTACACCCAGCCCGCACTATTCGCGTTGGAGTATGCGTTGACCCAGTTGTGGAAGTTGTGGGGCATAGAACCTGATGTAGTCATGGGTCACAGCGTAGGAGAGTATACGGCAGCTTGCGTGGCTGGTGTCTTTAGTTTAGAAGATGCACTGAAGCTGATTGCCACACGAGGTCAACTCATGCAGCGTTTGCCGCACGACGGTGAGATGGCAGTTGTGTTTGCGCCTGAGGCACGGGTTACTGTTGCCATATCGCCTTATGCTGAAGCGGTTTCTATCGCGGCAATCAACGGTCCTGAGAACATTGTCATTTCGGGTGCGCGTCAGGCAGTACAGGCGGTACTGCGACAGATGGCGTCTGAGGGGGTCAGAACTACTCAGCTAAATGTATCTCACGCCTTTCACTCACCTTTGATGGAGCCGATGCTCAATGACTTTGAGCGGACGGCTGCTGAGGTAGACTATTCATCTCCACGGATTCAGCTGATTTCAAACCTGACTGGGCAAGTGGTGGGGGCAGATGAACTGATGCTCGCTGAGTACTGGCGTCATCATATCCGCGAGACAGTAAGATTTTCAGAGGGGATAGAGAAACTTCATCAGCAGGGCTATGATCTGTTTGTTGAGATAGGACCGAGTCCCATACTATCGGGGATGGGACGGCGGTGTTTACCCGAAGGTGCCGGGGTTTGGCTCCCTTCACTAAAGAAAGGACAGGAAGATTGGCTACAATTGCTCGATAGTTTAAGGGCGTTATACGTTGGTGGTGTGGAAGTGAACTGGTCTGGATTTGACCGGGACTATTTACGGCGACGCCTATCGCTACCGACATATCCCTTCGAGCGAGAAAGTTTCTGGCTTCAGACTGAAGCGGTGGAAACAAGCTCCAGTCGCCAAAGAGTTCAGCAGGAGCAGAAAGTTGTGGAATCTCCCCCTAAAACCAAGCTGCAATCTATCGCAGGACAAGCAACAGCAGAGGAGCAGGGGAGCAAGGTAGCAAGGGAGAAAGTACATTCAAATAACCTGTCTCTACAAAGTATTTCCGAGGCGAGAACCTCAGCTTCTGCAACTCAACACGGGTTTTATAACTGGCAATGGTACCCAGAATCCTTTGTCGAATCCAAAGAGATTCCTTCAGGAGCTATCCTCATCTTGAAGGACTCTCAAACGATCGCCAAAAACTTAGAAAAGCTGTTTGATGCCGAACAGTACACTATTTACTTTGTCGCTTCCGGTCAAAAATTCACACAGAAAAACCAACGGAATTTTACTATTAATCCTGCCTGTCCTGAAGATTATGAGAGGCTAATTCGAGTTCTTAAAGAAGATGGTTTGAAGATTACGGCGGCTATCCATCTTTGGAATTACAGTCAAGCTCTAGTGTCAAGGATGCCCGTAAGTTCAAATGACCCTGTACTGTACGAAGGTGTGTACAGCGTCTTGTTCTTGGGACAGGCACTAATGAAGCATTACCGAGATTGTCCGATCGATCTCCTTGTGGTGACTCAAGGTGCCTATGCAACCTCTGCCATTGAATCTCTTCAGGGATTACATCAGGTGATGGGAGCTACTTTAGCCCAGGGACTTGCTCAAGAAAACGCGACCATCCAAACCAAAGTAGTAGATGTAACCCCCCAGAGCTTATCCTCAGAAACATTAGCCAAAATTTTATTTCAGGAGATGAAAGCTAAACCTTCTGAGGAAGGTATTGTGGCTATCCGCCAGGGACAACGATTGATCCGAACTCTAGAAAGAATGGAGGTATCTCCTACTGGGAACTCTCAGCCAGTCCTAACAGCAGGCGAAACTTGGTTGATTACTGGGGGAACCAGTGATGTGGGAGGAGAAATAGCAAAGGGGCTAGTTAGTCAAGCACCCCTTAATTTAGTGCTCACTGGACGGCATCCCCTTCCGCCCAAGAAGGACTGGGACAGGCTGGCTGGAGATGACACGACCGCAAGTAAACGCATCCGAGTCATTCAAGACTTAGAGCAGCTTGGAGCTACGGTGATGTATCAGGCTATAGACGTTACGGATGCAGAGGGTATGGAGCAGTTGATGGAAACCATCCGAGCCCGTTTTGGTCATCTGGATGGAGTAATACACGCTGCGGGTGTTCAAGATACTACCAGCTTCAAACTGTCTCAAAAGAAACCCGACACAGTCACACAAGTGTTCGCGCCTAAAGTTCAAGGAACCATCATCCTGGATAATGTCACCCAAGATGAACCTCTGAAATCCTTTGTTGTCATCTCGTCCGCTGCGGCGTCGAAAGCAGAATGGGGAGCTAACTTAGGAGACTATGCGGCAGCGAACGCTTTTCTGGATAATTATGCGATTTACCGTACTCAGGGGGGAGCATCAGGGCGATCGCTAGCTGTTAATTTTTCCCTGTGGCGCGATAAGGGGATGGCAAAAATCGGTGGATTTGCGCTTGTACTAGTGGCGAAAGCCAAAGGGCTTAATCTGCTGGAACCAGAGCAGGCTGTTCATGCCTTTATCAAAGCTCTGTCCATGGATAGCTCTTCTGTGATTCATATTATTGATTTGATTGAGCAAAAGGCAGTTGAGGTAGCACCACAATCTTCACCCGTCCAAGAAGCAACTGTCGTTTTGCAGAATATCCCTACCTCCCAACCTAAATCCAAAAATCTGCGGCATCTGGTTCAGGAAATCTTAGCTCAATATCTGTCTATTCCCCAAGAGCAGCTAGAAGGACATAAAACGTTTCAGGAGCTAGGGCTAGATTCAATTGGTGCCATAGAAGCAATTAAACAGCTCAGCAATACTCTCAATGAAGAGCTATTTCCAACGTTGCTGTTTGAGTATCAAACGCCCAATGACCTCGCCGATTACTTAGAACGCCAGTATGGATATGCCACCAAAACTGTGCTGACAGCCACTCCCCCATCATCAGCAGAAGCCTCTACAAGCAGCATTGAAACAGATAAACCGAAGACCCAGAATCTAACAAAACTCAGCATTCAGGAACAGGAATTTAAAGAACAGGATATCGCCATCATCGGTATGGCTTGCAAAGTGCCAGGAGCTGAGAATTTAGAACAGTACTGGGACTTGCTTATGGCAGGAAAATCAGCCATTCGTGAAGTACCTACAGAGCGTTGGTCTAGTGAGGACTACTTTGAAGAAAATGGAACTTCTGCTCACACAACTTATTGCAAACATGGTGGTTTTATAGAGCGTCCGTTTGATTTTGATGCGATGTTTTTTGGCATCTCCCCACGCGAAGCAACTGCAATAGACCCACAACAGCGATTATTCCTAGAGGTGGCTTGGCAAGCCTTACAACAGGCAGGCTACGGCGGAAGATACCGAACACAGGATATCGGCGTATTTGTTGGTTGCGGACAAAATAACTATGTAGAACACTTCATCAATTATCAACAATACGCGGTATTGCGTCGGCGTTTGCAAGAAAGTTCCTGGTTCAGTACCTTGTCTCCCCAGGAACGCAAGCGCTTGCTAAAGACCCTAACAGAAGTGCTGCAACCGAGCGAAATCCTCCCTGAAACAGCCGCTGGCAACGAGTTGAATGGAATTGCAGCGCGGGTTAGTCACTGTCTAGATCTCAAGGGACCAAGTCTGGCAGTCAGTACAGCTTGTTCCTCTTCTCTTGTGGCATTGCATCTCGCCTCTGAAAGTTTACATGCCGGTCAAACCCGCATGGCTATCGTGGGTGGAGTTAATCTCAATCTCAGTCCTAGCCCCTATACTTTTCTGAGCAAGGTAAAGGCGCTCTCCCCAACTGGAACCTGTTACCCCTTTGACCGCCGTGCCAACGGCATGGTTTTGGGAGAGGGTGCAGGTGCAGTAATCCTAAAACCCCTTAAACAGGCTATAGAAGATGGGGATTTTATTCATGCTGTTATTAAAGGTTCAGCCATTAATAATGACGGTCACTCTCAGGGAATTACCGCTCCTAACCCCAGAGGTCAGGCCGAAGCAATCCGTAAAGCTTACAGCAATGCGGGTATCGATCCTCAAACGGTATCCTATGTTGAAACTCATGGTACGGGTACTCTGCTGGGAGATCCCGTAGAAATTGAGGGGATGACCCAGGCGTTCCGCACCTTTACCGACAATCGCGAGTTTTGCGCCATCGGTTCTGTCAAGTCTTCGATTGGTCACATGCTGTCTGCCTCAGGCATTGTCAGTCTGATCAAAGTGGCACTAGCTATGCAGCATGGTAAGATACCTGGGACTTTGGGCTTCCAGGAGTCTAATCCACATATCAATTTTGCCGATACACCGTTTTATGCGGTTGGCGAGAGAAGTATGAGCTGGTCTGGAAACGGTAGCCCATTTCGTGCAGGTGTCAACGGATTTGGATTTGGCGGAACTAACTGCCACGTTATTGTTGAACAATCCCCGGTATTGTCAACGTTCAAATCCGAAGCGAACAATTCTTCCCCTTATCTGTTATTTCTGACAGCACGCAACCAACAAGCTCTCAAAAAAGTAGCTGGGCAACTTCGCGAGCATATCCTCAAGAACCCCAAACAGGAAGCGTCCCAAGTCTGCTTCACCATGAACAATGCCCAGCGGGAACTGTCCAACAAGGCGGCTTTACTAGTCAATGACCGTCAGCACATGCTGGATGCTCTGGATGCCATCTGTTCGGAAAACACAAGATCATACATTTACATCGGTCGAGCCAATCCGCAACGGGTAACGCCGATACACCTGGTAATAGATGGCAGCAGTCCCTTAGCGCCTGAGGAAGTGGAGATTTTAGGAAAGCGTTTCCCAGATTTTCAGCAAGCTTATGCTGAGTGCCAACAGCACTGGGTTCATGGGCTAACCCAAGAGAATGGACACCACCGAACTGGGCTGGCAGGAAAAGCATATGCCTTTGCGGTGCAATATGCGTTGGGGCAGTTGCTGATGTCTCTGGAACTTCAACCCACCACCCTGCTGGCACAAGAGACGGGTATTTTGGTGGCAGCCTGTCTAGTGGGAATGATGACATTAGAACAGGCAATGACTTTGCTCGTACAGCTAGAAACACACAAAAGGATCAATCCTGACAATGTGCCAATGTTGGAAGAAGCGTTAGCGTCTACCTGGGCTTGCCCATTGGTGACTGCGGGAGGAATTTTTAGACATCCTGTCAAAGTTCCTGGCTTACAATTGGCAGCGCTGGTGCAAACCTCTCAGCCATTGGACGCAGCTTGCTATCGAGAGGTTATCGACGAAGAAGGAGTTTATTTGCACCTGGGAGGTTCCTTATCTGTCAGAAAGCAATTGGGAGTTTTGGATGACCCCCACGTTTGGATAAATCCGGACAAAAAGCAACCGACAGTAAATCGTTTGCTGGCAACTCTTGCAAAGTTGTACGTCGCAGGAGTTCGGTTTAATAGTACACCTCTATTTTCCTGGAATGTTCGTCGAGTACCGCTACCGACTTATCCTTTCGAGCGAAAAACCTACAAAGTATCACTTGCCGATAGTAGCGATGAAGATAACGATACCAAGTTTGATTCAGTTGCGAACAATATCAAGGAAGAGAAAACTATACCAGAATTATCTGAATGCATAGTTTTCCCTGCTCTCAGTTTTACGCAACCGAATGCAACTGGGTATGAGATTTCGACTGCTGGTACTAGACTCTTGCCTGTACAAAAACTGTCTCCCCTTTCAGAAGAGCAGCGTCAGTCAAGTTATATCGCTTTAGCCAGGGAATTGGGTAACTTTGGCAAACCCGATCTGGATATTCCTAAGTAGTGTATTTCCTGGATTTGCTTAACTGGCTTAGTGACGAATCACAGCTTACAACCCACGTTTCATACCAAGTCCGGTTAATCGCTTCGTTTACAATATGTTGCTTTTTGCTAGTAGCTATAGAGGCGCAGAAGTGGAAAATAACCACTAACTTAAGTTTTGTATCAAACAGCGTGAACCCTGGGCTTGGGTCTGACAAGTCAATAGGAGCATAACCAGTCAAACGGCATAATCTCTTGTTGCATCATTGGCGGGCTAAAAACTTCTGTTGGTCTAGATGGCTCGGAAAAACTGAATGCTTCACAGCTTAACTTCAACCTTCTAACCATTCCTTAAGCGTAAGATGATGAAATTACCTGATGGTCCTAAGACTCACCCCTTACTACAGTTACTACTGTGGATGATTGACACACTCGGATATATGGAGGGTGCAGATCAACGCTATGGTGATATCTTCACAGCACGGCTCGGCTCAAAATCGAAACCAATAATTTATGTTAGTAATCCAGAGGCAATTCAACAGATATTAAACGGTGAGTCAAAGCAGTTTGATAATCCTGGTAACCAGCTTTTTAAGCCGATTTTAGGGGAAAACTCGCTGATCGTACTCACTGGCGATAGTCACCGTCGTCATCGCCAGCTAATTATGCCTTCATTTCATGGATCGCGCCTGAAAGCCTATGGGGAACTAATCTGTAACATTACTGAGCAAGTGTTTAGCCAGTTAACTCCTGGGGAGGCTTTTTCAGCTCGTTCTGCTACAGAAAATATCTCAGGGCAAGTCATCCTAAACAGCGTGTTTGGCATCAGTAAAGGAGAGCGTTTACAAAAGCTCGATCAACTCATTAGTTCAGTGCTTGAATTTGCTAAGTATCCCTTAGCTTCTAGCCTGTTCTTTTTACCCTTCTTGAGAAAGGATTTAGGTCGATGGAGTCCGTGGGGATATGTTTGTTACCTGATACGGCAAATTGACGAACTCCTATACGCTGAAATTCAGGAACGTCGCCAGCAATATGACCCGGAGCGTACCGACATCCTCAATTTACTCATGTCTGCTCGTGATGAAGCAGGTGAGCCAATGACCGATGAAGAATTACGCGATGAGTTAATTACGCTGGTGTTTGGTGGCAAAGATGGCCTTGCATCGGCAATGGCTTGGTCGTTGTACTGGGTTCATCATCTGCCTGATGTCGCTGAAAAGCTGCTCCAAGAACTCGATTCCCTCGGCCCATCACCAGATCCGTTAAGCATTGTCCGACTGCCCTATCTAAGTGCGGTTTGCAAAGAAATTTTGCGGATCAGTCCAGTTGAGATACAGGCTCAACCACGGGTTGTGGTATCACCGGCTGAGTTCATGGGATATGAGTTGCCACCAGGTACAGTATTGATGCCCTCAATTTATCTCCTTCACCGACGCGAGGATTTATACCCAGAGCCTCAGCAGTTTAAGCCTGAGCGGTTTCTAGAAAAGCAATTCTCTTATTACGAGTATCTGCCCTTTGGTGGCGGTAGTCGTCGCTGTATTGGAGCCGCGTTTGCTGAGTTTGCAATCAAGCTGGTATTGGTAACAACCCTATCACGCTATCAGCTAAGACTGGCTGGGAACCGACCCGTGCGACCCGTTCTCAGTGGTTTAAACCTCGTACCTAGTGATGGCGTGAAGATGGTGTTTTTAGGGTTACGGGCGAACGTCGGTTTCAAAGGGGAACCCTCGCTATCTGAATGTGCCTAACTGCAAGCGATTGTAGCTAATGCTCAGCAATTTTGAATGATTTAGGGAGGCAGAATGAATCCGAAAAGCTTGGAATGGCAGATTTTTGCAGTGGTTGCCAAAATCACGGGACATGGAGTGGAAGATTTAGAGCGAGATATGTTCCTAGAGGCTGACCTGGGCTTCGACTCCATTAAGATGGTGGAACTGCTCAACGCTCTGATGCAACTGATTCCAGAGGAACAGCAAGCAGAATTTATGCAAGCAGTGCCTTTGCAAACTTTGATGCAGTTGCAGACTGTAGGAGAGGTGGTTCGAGCCGTTGAAAATTGGTTACTTCCCCAAAAACAAGAATTTAAAACGTCCCCAACTAGTTCATTGCAACAATCTGAAGGAACGTCCACCCAACTGGAACAAAAGCGGAGAGACAATTGGAAATCAGTTAGTAGCCTGGAACAGCAGATCTTTGCAGTGGTTGCCAAGATCACGGGACATGGAGTGGAAGACTTAGAACGAGATATGTTCTTGGAGGGTGACTTAGGCTTCGACTCGATCAAAATGGTGGAACTCCTGAACGGTCTGATGCAACTAATTCCAGAGGAACAGCAAGCAAGATTTATGCAAGCAGTGCCGTTGCAAAATTTGATGCAATTGCAGACTGTGGGAGAAGTTGCTCAAACAGTTGAAAACTGGTTAATTCCCCAAGCCAAAGAAGTGACAGTCTCCTTAAGCAAATTGTCACCGCAGCCTGAGAAGATATCTAGCCAAGTGGAAGCGGAAGTTGAAATTCTCCATGCCCAAAATATCTTCCTTGCAGCTCACTGGGCTGTATCTTCCTGTAGTTTGTGTTCTACGTTACGTTTGAATGGGCCTTTTGCTCCTGACGTTGTCCAGCAGAGTTGGAAAGACCTGATTTTACGTCACCCGATGCTAAGGGCACACTTTTCTATACCTACAGGTGCAACCAGTTTTAGGGATTACCGACTGGTCGTACTCGCCAATCCAACTCCCCCAGAGATTTCCATAACCGATTTAAGGCATTGCGATCGCGATACTCAAGAGCAGATCATAACAGAGGAAGTAAACCGATGCATCAATGCCAAATGGTCACTAGAGCAATGGCCTTTGCATCGATTTTTCGTATTTCGTCTTGAAGATTCAGTCTATGAACTCTTTTTTACTAACCATCACTTAATATCTGATGGTTTGAGCAATCAAATAGTGTTACGCGAATTCATGGAGATTTATGGTGCGAAACTCAGTAACACTGAGCCTAATTTGCCTCCACTAACTCCAGTGAAAGATTACCTTAAATTTGTCCAGGCAATTAATAGTTGGCAGGAACCGCAGGCGGAGCAGTCACTGCAAAACTATTTAAGCAAGCAGGGCAAGGACAAATTCTTCTGGAATCCGAAAGAAGATACCATCACTGCGACTCATTCCAATACCCGTTCCTTACGCTATCGATTAGGTCGCGATGTCACAACCCATTTGATTGCCTGCACCCGCGATTGGCGATTACCTCTGACTTCTCTGCTAGTAGGAGCGTATCTACGGGCTATTGAAAAGTTTGGAGAATTACCTAGCTCCGTTATCCTTAATATTCCAACCAGTGGTCGTATCTATCCTGGCGTGGATGTCTCCGATGCTGTTGGCTGTTTTGCTCAGAACGTAGCGCTTAGTTTCAATTCTCCAAGCTCTGGTGAAGACTGGGAAACGCTACTGCATGAAGTTCACCGCGAAATCCTAGCCGCATTAGTTGCCAATTACGACAGCGCTCAAACCCGCCGGATGGGTACTTCACTCCAAGAAAAGGTCATGTTGGACGATGGAAAAATTCCTAACACTACTGCTAGCTTAATCAGAGCTGGTGTGAAATCTAATCTGTTCCTTTCCAATATTGGTCAAACCCATCTTGAAGCCCAGTATGGTTTTGTGAGGGTACTCGATTATCGGGCCGCTACTGTAACCAATATTGGCAGTTTAGACACCTTGGTGGAAATATTTAATGATTGTTTGTACTTAAACACTAATTATGATAGCAGTTTCTTCACAGAGTCCTTCGTAGATGCCTTATGTAGACAGTTTATTGCACAGATAGAGAAATTAGCCTCGCTGAAAATTCAGCCCCAACAAGCTACCCAATCATTCCAAGAGTCAAGAGAGGATAGGTTCATTGAGTCCCAAATCCGACAGATAACTGAGGAAATCTGCCATGAGCGCATTACTCCCGCTGATATGGACAGAGATTTGGAAGCAGACTTGGGCATAGATTCTCTGAGTCATATCCGTCTAGTTACCCGACTCCAAAGTCTTCTCAAAGAAGTAGATCGCGAGACCTTAATGAACTGTAGAACGCTACGGGAAATGGTCTGTGTACTTAGCAAAAAACAGTCGCTTCCGGCTTTAGAAAGCCAACCCGTTGCTGAAGACAAAAAGTTTCTAGAAATTCCTTATCTACAGATTGTAGAGCAAGCCCGACGCACCCCTGACGCCGTGGCTGTTCTTGATGAGACGACTCAACTCAGCTACCAAGAGTTGCACCGTCTTTCCAACCAGGTTGCCAATTATTTGAGGAGTCAGGGAGTGGGGGCTGGTGACCTCGTGGGCATCATGATGCGACGCGGATCCCTAATGTTGGTAGCAATTCTCGGTATCCTTAAGGCTGGGGGAGCTTACGTTCCCTTAGATCCCTCCTATCCGGCAGAACGAATTCGATACATGCTCGAACATGCCGAAATCGGGATTTTGCTGAGTGAGCACTCGTTGACCTCCAAATTAGCAGAATCCCTGACTCGGCAGTTACCGTTGCATACTCTGATGTTCTTGGACGAGGGGGAATACTTTGATAATGGTCAAACATTGACGCAAGTAGATAGAAACACTTGGTCAAGTTGGTCGGATAGGGAGCCAATCTGGGTCAATACCCCAGACGATCTGATGACAGTGTTATACACCTCTGGCTCCACGGGTCGTCCTAAAGGGGTCATGCTCAATCACCGAGGCTACATGAACCGCTTACAGTGGATGCAGGATGCCTTCCAACTCCGTTCCGGCGATCGCATAGCCCAGAAAACGTCTTGCTGTTTTGACATATCGGTATGGGAACTATTCTGGCCGTTGATGGTGGGAGCCACGGTTTGTCCTATAGAAACGGAAACAGTGAAAAATCCCTGGCGGTTTGCACAGTGGATGAAGGACACCCAGATCAACATTGCCCATTTTGTCCCTTCCTTGTTTGGAGAATTTCTCAGTGCATTGGAAGCCGAATCGTGGACTTTCCCCGACCTTCGCTGGTTAATCTTTAGTGGTGAGGCTTTACCCGGACCTTTCATTCAACGTTGGATTGACAAGTACGGCATGAAGGTTGGGCTTGCTAATCTGTACGGCCCCACCGAAGCGTCCATAGATGTAACCGCCCATATCATTCGTCAACGTCCTGGTGAGCAGGGAGAGAACTGTATTCCTATCGGCAAACCCATTGACAATGTCTATATCGTCATCCTGGACGAACAAATGCAGCCGATGGCACCAGGACAATTGGGAGAACTTTGGATTGGAGGCGTACAACTAGCTAAGGGTTACCTCAAAGATCCACAACGCACATCAGAGGCATTTCGCGCCAATCCCTTCCCCCACATTCCAGGAGAACACTTATACCGAACTGGGGATTTAGCCAAGGAATTACCAGACGGAAGTTTTGAATACCATGGACGCATCGACCACCAAGTCAAGATACGGGGTTTCCGTATCGAACTGGGAGAAATAGAGAGTGTGCTCAATAGCCACCCAACAGTTCACGAAGCGGCTGTTTTGGCTGTAGATTATGGTAACGGGCAGAAAAGGTTGGTAGCTTGGTTAGCGGGTCGTCAGGTAGACAATAAACAAATCAAGGAACACCTTGCTCACCGATTGCCGAATTACATGATTCCCCACCGCTTGGAATGGTTACCAAGCCTACCCAAGACCCATAATGGTAAGCTCGATCGCAAAGCTCTCCAAGATCTATTGAGTGATGGGCACTCGACACCGGACAAGCGCGAGATTGATGGATCTGATGAATACCTGCCTTTAGGGCCTGCTCAACGCTGGCTGATGAAATACTTTGAGCCTCCGTATCAATGGACTGGGTACACGCGTTTTCGTTACCTCCAACCCTTGGATACGGATGCTTTCAACAAGGCGCTTAACCTAGTAGTGGAGAGCCATTCTGCCCTGCGTACCGTATTTGTCCTACGCGATGGACAATGGTGTCAACAATTAATCCGTCCAGAAAAACCGCTAACTACAGAAGTCTACGACGGTAGTCATCTGGAAGCTGAACAACGCGATCGCGAAATCCGCAACCTGATCGAGCAAATCGGTCAACAAATCAGAATCGACGAGTGGCCCTTGCTGAAGGTAATTGTTGTCAAGGTTCATGAATCATGCTACGACATTGCCATAATCGGGCATCATATAATCGGCGATTTGCTGAGTTACACTGCGGTTTTCAATCAATTCTGGTTGGTCTATAACCAGATTTTTTGTAACCCAAGCGAGAGCCCAGAAGGTAAGCTTCCTAAACCTTCTTATACAGACTACGTGCGCCTGCTTCTGGAAGAAGAAAAACGGGGAGCCTTGACCAGCCATGTTGATTATTGGAAATCTCAGTTTCCCTCTCAGGACTATACCTTTCAGGTTCCCTGTGATCATGAAAAGGGAGCTAACGTGGAGGCTTCTGCCGCCAGCGAACAATTTACTCTCAAAAGAAGCGATAGCGACACGCTGTTACGTCGAGCCAAACAGCACTACGGGTGTAACTTGTACGCGCTTTTACTGGCACCCCTATACCGACTGATGGGCGAGTGGAGCGAACGGCATAGAGTAGTACTCAGCCATCGCAGCCACGGTCGGAACCTGGGCAACAACCAAACGTTTATGGAAAGCGTCGGTAATTTCGCTGTCAATTTCCCTGTTGGGATAAAGGTAAGGCACGATGAACAGTGGAAGCAAACCGTCAAGCAAATTGCGGAAGCCTTTGACGCGCTGCCGATGAATGGTATCACGTTTGATTGGATAGCCGACCAATTGCCGGGTTACATTTATCCCGATAACAATCTAACGCCGATAAGAGCCAATTACCTAGGTAACCGTACTGTTCCATCTTCTAAATTGTTCGAGTTTATAGAGGCAGACCGTGATCGTCGATTATCCCCTCCCGAACAGAAACGCACAACTCTGTTAGAGTTCTTCTTTTCCATCATTGATGGAACCTTACAGTTAGAAATTGAATACTCACGCAATTTCCATCTTCCTGCAACTATCCGCAAGCTGGGCGAGCGCTACTTAGAGCTGATGCAGGAGATGCTGGCGGCTATCTTCGAGGCCAATACTCCATCATCAATCAGCCTGATTAGCATGAGTAACGGTCACCCACCTCGACGCGAGACTTATCCTAATGCCCTTCGCAATCTTCCGCTAGCTGGTAAAGTCGCCATTGTTACAGGCGGCGGACGGGGTATTGGTCGGGCGATAGCGCTCAAGCTGGCTGAACAGGGAGCTCACGTTGCAGTAGTGGCGCGTTCTTCCGCTCAACTCGAAGAAACTACGGCACAAATTCGGGAAATAGGCGGAGAAACAATAGCTATTCCTACTGACATCAGTGACCTGGATCGGGTCAAGGGCATGGTAGAAAGCGTAGTCAGCCAATTTGGAGGTCTTGATATTCTGGTCAACAATGCTGGAATTACAGGATTTGCAGCATTAGCTAATTCCGACCCTGCACAGTGGCGGCATATTGTTGAGGTGAATCTTTTTGGCACCTATTATTGCTGCCGCAGCGTTATTCCTCATCTCAGTCAACGCGGACAAGGAAAGATCGTCAATTTGGGTTCAGATTCCTCCTTGATTGGCTATCCCTTATTTAGTGCCTATGCTGCTTCAAAGCATGCGATATCGGGTTTAACTAAATCCCTAGCCGAGGAACTGAAACAGCAAAACATTCAGGTTAATGCGGTATGTCCTGCCTTTGTAAACACCGATCTGACTCCCAAAGCTTACCGACAGGAATCTATTCCGGTGGAACAAATTGCTGAGGTGGTTTTGTTCCTTGCTTCACCCCAATCGAACAGCATCACAGGAGAATGCTTGAAGGTATTTGGCAAACAGGACATGTTTTTTTACGGCTCGAAGAACATGTTAGATCCTTTCAAGAATAAACAGTAATGGCAGACGACAAAAGCCCAAACTGATCGCTTAAGCTGCCAACGCCCTACGGTTAATTTACTTTAGCTTAAGTCATCGGCAAAGCAGGTATCTCACCCAAGACTTAAGCTATGGCTGGAAGGAGAGAGGATAAGGGTTTCATGCGTTCAAGTCAGGACGGCAACTGTCTACGAGTCAATATGATTGCAGCACTGTGTAACCAGCAACTGGTGGCTCCTTTTACAGTCGAAGGTTTTTGCAACCGAAGCGTATTCGAGATTTGGTTGGAAACCTGCTTGATTCCTCGGCTGCGATCGGGGTAAGTAGTGGTCATGGATAATGCCACGTTTCATAAAGGCGGACGAATTGAGCAACTGATTCAGGACGCAGGCTCTCTCATTGCTGTACTAACCTACTTATTCACTAGACCTCAACAAGATTGAGCGATGCTGGTCCTAGCTCAAAAGTCGGTAAGCCAAGCAACTTGACCAGTTTGAGTGTCTCCGCGATGCGATGGAGTATGTCCTGCACCTAGTGTCCTAACCGCCCTGGCGGTTGCTATAACTCATAACTTTTGAATATATAGGTTACAAATTGAAAAAAACAATGCAGCAATCTTCTTCTACAAAAACGGGTTCTCTGTTCTCCACTCGGTTACTTGCCTTATACATCATCTCTTTTTCGGCTGGCGCATCCTTAGGAATTTTTAATCCTCTAATATCAACATTCATGGAGCAACGGCAGATTGATGAGGTATGGATAGGAGCAAATTCCACGGTCTATTTTCTGACCATCGCCCTTAGTACGCCATTGGTGGAGAAACTATTACGCCAAACTGGAATTCACCGCATCATGATGTTTGGTTTGTTGCTTACAAGTTTTAGCGCTCCTCTGTTTCCAATGACCGCGCAATTACCGTTCTGGTTTGTCATTCGCATAGTAATGGGCTTCGGGGTCTGTTGTTTCCTGGTCAGTGGGCAAACAGCATTGAATAATTTTTCTCATGAAAGCAACCGAGCAAGCGTTAGTGGGATATATTTTCTCGCTCTTGGCATGGGATTTGTTATTGGTCCAGTCATCGGTTCCCGGATTTACGCAATTTCTCCACAACTTGCATTTATTGTGGGAGGCGGAGTGCTTTTGTGTGGACTAGCTTTTGCTTGGCGCGACCTGCCCAGAAAACTTATTGTTTCTACACCGTCGCCTACTTCATCTTCAAAGATTTTAAATAAGCTTACATTGCCTATTTTTGGGGTATTTTCCTATGGCTTTGCTGAGGCTACCTTAATCACTTTATATCCCGTGTTCCTACTACGCCAGAACTACAGTGTGCAACAAATGGGTTATACCTTCTCTGTATTCGTAGTTGGAAGTATACTTAGTACTGTTCCCGTTACTCAACTAGCAGACCGCTCCGGGAAGGTCAGAATACTTTTCATTAGCGTGTGTATTGGATTGTTGGCTAGCTTGGGACTGATTTGGGTAGAGACATACGAGATTGTCCTGTTCGTTTCCTTCTTGGCTGGAGCCAGTATTGGTCCAATTTATCCCCTGTGTCTGTCTTTAATTGGAGAGCAACTTTCTGAGGAGGAATTGCCCTCTGGAACTGCCTTATTTACTACTACATACAGCTTCGGTTGTGCTGCTGGACCTATCTTATCTTCCATAATGATGGAAACTTTTGGCGGTCGCCACTTATTCAGCTTGTGCATTCCACTTTATGCAATGTTATTACTACGTATTGGGTTACAACATCGAAATTTACGACGGTTTCAATAGAATAATAGTTTAATGATTCTCACAGTCTAGTTTTGAACCGCAACCCAGAATTTCTATCCTCTACTCGTAGATTTGGTCATTGACAGACAGCGATTTTCTCTCATGTCCACATTAATCTTTTCTCCCTGGCTTGCTTGCCCCAAGCCCAATCCTCAGGCTCACCTACGTCTATTCTGCTTCCCCTATGCGGGGGGTGGTGCCTCGACATTTCGCACATGGACGGATGACTTGCCAGCAGATATCGAGGTCTGCCCTGTTCAGCTTCCTGGTAGGGAAAACCGACTGGGGGAACAACCATTTACCCAACTGTTGCCCCTCGTTGAGACGTTGGCATCAGCCCTCCGACCCTCTCTGAACATACCGTTTGCATTCTTCGGTCATAGTATGGGTGCCTTGATTAGCTTTGAACTAGCCCGTCAACTCCGCAGACAGGGCGCTCCCGAACCCGTTCACTTGTTTGTTTCTAGCCGCCCTGCTCCCCAACTACCCGATTTAGAACCCATCCATCAATTGCCTGAAGCCGCCTTTGTTGCAGAACTATGTAGTCGTTACAATGGTCTACCGGAGGTATTGCTGCACAATACTGAGCTGATAAAGCTTTTTCTGCCGCTTCTGCGAACAGACTTTGCAATTTTTGAAACATATATTTACACAACTGAGGCTTCACTCGACTGTCCTATCTCTGCCTTCGGTGGCTTGCAGGATAGTACGGTTAGCCAGGAAGATCTCTTAGCTTGGCGTCACCAGACTTGTAAGTCTTTCACACTGCAAATGTTTAACGGCGACCACTTCTTCCTGCAAGATGCCCGAACCCTCCTGTTACAGACTGTAGGTCAAGAGCTAATGCAGCAGATGAGCCTATGAAGACTTTTAATATGTTGTGGTTCTCTCCATCCGCTAACTTTGTACTATCCAAAGATGAAGTCTATGTCTGGCGTGCTTCTCCCAACCAACCCACATTGCTTGTTCAGCAGCTAGCACAAACGCTCTCTGTTAACGGGCAGGTAAAAGCCGACCGTTTCTGTTTGTATGCGGTTACGTGCGATCGCGAGATTGGCATCGACCTCGAACACATCCGCCCCATTTCTGACACCGAGCAGATCGCACAACGCTTCTTTTCGGATCGAGAGTATGCTGTATTGTGTACGCTCCCTCAAAGCCAAAAGCAAGCAGCATTTTTTAATTGTTGGACTCGCAAAGAAGCATACATCAAGGCAATGGGGCGACGTTTTTCGCTCCCTCTAAACCAATTTGAGGTTTCCTTGACACCGGGAGAGCCAGCAGCATTATTGGGTACTCTAGGAGAGCCACAAGAAGCTTCCCGTTGGTCGTTTCGAGAGCTAACTCCTGACCCTGAGTATGTGGCAGCTCTTGCAGTAGAGGGCAATGGCTGGCAACTTCAGTGTTTTCAGTGGTCAAGCTAGCCAAGCATAGCCTACGGCAAAGCTATCGCCTACGGAGAAACGCCTTTGTATAGTAATGGAGAAATTCTGGTCGCTACAACTACAGTTCGGCTACTTTGCCCCTGGTGACAGCGATGTTCAAACTACCCTATCCCGTGAAAAGTCAGCTTGCAAAATTGGGATGCTCCCGTCCCGAAGCCACATGAGTACTGCCAAATGGAATGTACTTGATCTGGATAAGCAGAAGCCAAAAAATATCCCATTTTGACGAAAGATTAGCTCTGGAAAATGGGTTGTGGAGTTCATAAACTTATGATTGAACTTTGATACGAAAAACACTAGAACTTAGATGAAGATAAGCTTTGTTAAGTTGGTTAGCCAGTCCGAATCCAACTTTTGATTAAAGCCTTTATCGAACCAATCCAGATGATAACAAATATAATCAGAAATTCTATGAAAGCTGTCATAAGTAATGGGTATGGATCTGCTTGTGTCCTCCAATACACTTCGGTTGAAAAGCCTATCCCCAAAACCAACCAACTGCTAGTCAAAATTTATGCCACCAGCGTCAATCCTATAGATTGGAAAATCCGAAAAGGTTTGCTCAAGTTATTTACGGGTAGTAAATTCCCGATGATCTTGGGGTTTGACATTTCAGGAGAAGTGGTAGCAGTAGGTAACTCTGTTACGCAATTCCAACCTGGAGAGCAAATCTACGCATACCTCGATTCTTTTCCTGGCGGAGCTTACGCTGAGTATGCAGTAGTTTCTGAACAGGCAGCTTGTCTCAAACCTAGCAACATGACCCATACTCAAGCGGCGGCTGTGCCTCTAGCCGCCCTAACTGCTCTGCAAGCATTACGAGATGGGGGCAAAATTCAGCAGGGATATAATGTCCTAATAAACGGTAGTTCAGGTGGAGTGGGTAGCTTTGCCGTTCAAATTGCTAAGGCACTCTCAGCTGAAGTGACGGCTGTATGCAGTACCAAGAATATCGAATTGGTAAAATCGCTGGGAGCTGACCGCATCATCAATTATAAAATACAAGACTTCACGCAGGATAAGGCTAAGTACGACATCGTTTTCAATACAGTAGCCAATCAATCCTTTTCTCAATGCAAAAGAATTTTGAAACCTAATGGGATTTACCTCACCACTTTGCCCACCGCCGAAAGCTTTGTGCAAAGTTTCCTTACTTCTGTTATGCCAGGTAAAAAGGCAAAACTCATCATGGTCAAACCCAGTGGCAAGGATTTGGCTTACCTAAAGGAACTGATTGAAGTCGATAAGATTCGGTCGGTTATCGAGCAAACTTATCCTCTATCAGAAGTAGCCAAGGCTCATTCAATCAGCGAACAAGGGCACGTAGTTGGCAAGCTTGCAATCAGTGTGCCCTAGTTAATGGCGACTAGGTAATGGTGAAAGGAAGTCCTTTGAGGGGGTTTGAGTATCATCCGAACAGAAAGTTACGCTAAGCTCTCAGCTCCAGGTGTACCAATTGAACCTGTTGAAAATTAGAAGCTTCAAGCCTTTGAAAATTCGTAACCAATTACCGTGCCAAATAACTTAGAGTCCAATTGGTACGCTGAGTATACTGAATAATTCCATCTCCTAGGCGGTGAGTTACTCAAACTCACCGCCTAGGAGACTTTTTTACCACGTTTGGGTTTACTGCGATCGCTGCTTAAGTCAGTGCCATTCAACCCTAGTTTTACCCCAATTGGTATAAGTTTACGCCCCCCGCTTGTTCTTCTGTTTTTTCAAGTGAGAAACTGCACCCAAAGCTCCAAGCATCAGTATCCCCAATGCTGAAGTAGGTTCGGGTACTGTTGCAGAGGGTACCGCTCGAAGAGAACCCACGAATTGAAAATTTAATATACCGAACCCGTTTCCGATAGTAAAAGTACCTTCCTCAACTGCGGTGTCCTCAACGACGATCTGGGCTGCGCCACCAGCCGTAGAAATATCTTGTAAGAGAGCGTTAGCCAAAGCATCTGCAAATGGATCTAGCCCAGCCACCTTTGTTGCCGTAACTGGGTCAGTAAAAGCAGCATCAATATCATCAGAAAGTGATGTTGTAGCACCGTAATCGAGAACTGCGTAAATATCGGAATACCCAAAACTAACTATTTTAGTTGTGCTAAACGTGAGGAATATTTCAACATCATCGGGATTCGCTGCATAAATTCTTTCCTCAATGGTTGAATCCGGACTAGCGAACCAATCCTGACCGAGAATGTCATCACCCAAATTCCAGGTTGCGGTAAAGTCACGATCACTTCTTTGACCAAAGCCGAAGCCAAGACTACTGAATGAAATTCCATTATTTGTCAGGAAGCTGTTCAACGTAGGGAAGCCAGCAATTTCACTCACGCTTGATGTTCTGGTAGCACCGCTTGGAGGAACTTCAGGACTTCCCTGCCGACCAGTATTATAATAAGGAGCACCATCGCCTCTCGAATTCAAGCTGATATCTGTATGACCAAAGTCTGGGGCAGAGGGATCTAGATTGAAGAAAGCTGTAAATCCCTGATTCTCGGAAGGCTCTCCCAAAAGGTTAAGACTGTACTCAGAGTCAATGGGTCGTGATGAAATATTTTGCAATTGGTCGAAGTTGAAGGTTGCTGCTTGAGCAGATAGAGGTGCGCCTACTGCGACAGTAGTAGTTAGCCCAAGCAGTATTGAAAGGTAGTAATTATGCATAGTGAATGGTCTAAAAAAGTTCCAAAAATTGTGCCGTCATCATCGCACCATATTCAGAGTATCCGTGGTATTCCGGCAACCAGGGAAGCTAAACTATCAACCAGGGAGGCTAAACCATTGCTGCCAATGTGGAGAATAATTTTCCGCTAAATAATTTATAGAGAATGGTTGCTTCCAAAAAACTTTGGCTGGATGAACCGGAGGTCAAAGGCTTTTTTGCCTGGATAACGGTAGTCGTGCTAACAACCTTATGAACTTGAGTAATATCTCAAATACCATTGCTATAAATCATTACTTAATTTTTGCAATACCCCTTTTGGTCTGGTAAGGTCGATAGCAGAATCACTTCTACTCACCTCCTATTCGGAGCCGTGCCTGAGAGTTTCCAGCTCACACGGCTACTGTGTACCGCTCCTTTGCCAGTGTTAGTAATTAGGAAGTTTCTAGATAACGAATCGTCTTTGCTAAACATAATAATGAGTCTAAAGGAGATAAAACCCAGTTGCAATAGACAATCTTTCGGAAAAATTGGGCATTTTTTCGGTCTTGCCCTGTATAACTTTCGGCGCTGGTCTTCTAAAGGGTGGTTTATAAGATGAGCCTCCGATCGAAAGCCTTTGTAACTTGTAATATGGGTTAGCTAAATATTTGCTACAAATAACCCCTCAACAATAGATTGCCACTTGGTTAAAGAAGTTATCTACTGCCAAGCTTTCATAAAAATGCTCTTGACAACAAAATCTACCTAATTTAAGGTAGGTATATGGTTAAAAAAAGTAACCAATCCTCGTCTAGAGAAGTTGTGCTTGACACTGCCGAGCAGTTATTTATGGCTCGCGGATATACAGCAGTGACGCTCAAGCATATAGCTGATCATCTTGGGATGAAACAAGCCTCCCTGTACTATCACTTTCCACAAGGAAAGGAGGAACTTTATGTGGAGGTCATATTGCGTCATCTGGAACGACGACGTGTTCGCTTAAAGCAATTGCTAGCAGAGGCTCCGCCAGAATTGGAAGGGCGTTTACAGCAAATTGGTACTTGGCTGATTCAGCAACCACCTTTAAATGGAAGTCGGATGATTTTAACAGACTTGCCAGAGTTATCACCTGAAAGCTCGGCTCGGCTTGAAGTAGCCATGTATCACTGCATCTTCGCCCCCTTGGAGGCGTTATTTGTTGAGCACCGAGACCAGTTGCATCCTGCTTTGCAGTCTGATCCAGGGCTGATTGGAGGCACATTTCTGTCTGCGATTGAAGCCCTTTACACCGTTAAGCGATATGGAAGCAAAACAGATGAAGCATTAGTAGCAGACTTAATCACATTACTGTTGGAAGGGGCATTGAAGCCTTAATTTTTTTGAAGTCAAACCTACCTAAATTTAGGTAGCTAAACAATTACATTTTTAAGGAAAAGACTGACTATGTTTGAAATGCTGCCAAATTTTTGGACTCCTGTATTGCCTGTTAGCGAAGTGGGTCAGAACCCGATATCTGTCACGTTGGCAGGGGAAAACCTGGTGTTGTTTCGCTCACAAGGAGGTGAGATTCGAGCATTACGCGATCGCTGCTCCCATCGCAGTGCAGCCCTTTCTTTAGGACGTGTAACTGCAAATGGTTGTCTCGAATGCCCTTATCATGGTTGGCAATTTAATGGTGATGGAGCTTGTGTTCAGGTTCCTTTTAACGATGCTAACAAGATTAATTTGTCTGGTTTGGCTGTCAGCAGTTTTCCCTGTCAAGTCATTGCCGGCTGTGTTTGGATTTTTACAGGGGAAGGGGAACCTACTGCCCCAAAAATCCCTGACAGTTTGAAATTACCGGAAACGGCCTATTACATTCACCAAGAGGTCTGGAATACTCACTGGACAAGAGTGGTTGAGGCTAACTTAGATTTTGTTCATCTGCCCTTTGTGCATCGTGAATCCTTTGGTCAAATAGCCCAACAGGCTCTGGAGGCAGGTGCTATTTTCAACCTTAAAGTTGAAGATGCTGATGATCGCATTGAAGTGTTTACACCCTATGGGAGTGTACCGTCTACCTTCTCTTTAGAGTGGTTTCAACCCAATTTAGTCGTAGTTAAGTTTGATGATATGGGCTTCCCTGTAAAGCGACAACATTTCTTTGCTGTGCCGATCAATGAGCATCAAACCCAATGCACAATGATTCTTCAAATGGCAGAAGGAATGGATGCTCAAACTCAGCAATTTGCAGCCCAAGAATTCATTAAACCTGCGTTAGAAGACCGAGTAGTTATTGAATCTCAATTGGGTGCAGTTCCAGTGATGACTGAAGAATGCCATGTCCCTACGGATAAACCTGCTCTACTGTTTCGCCGGTGGTATGAGCAAACCATCGCCCGCCAACCTGTACTCCGGTAACTACGTTTCTCGACCGGCGATCTCATTGGTGTCTGATACTTTTTTACATCGTCATAAACTCTTTTCCCGACTCTAACGTACTTTTGCCATCCCTCCTGCGACTTTTCCATGAGGTCTTATTGCTTCAAAGGCATAAGTCATCCCGCAGATCGCACAGATCGTACTTTGTAAGCTTCACTTCTACTTTGCAGCGTTGCTCTTGAAAAGATCAGATGAGCTCACTCTCAGCTCAATTTCGCAATCCTTTTATAGTGTGTGCCGTGCATCCCACGGGAGCAGATAGCGATCGCTGTCTCGGTTTCCAACTCCCTACCGAGCGCCCTCTTGATTTCCAACTCCTTGCTGAATCGGAAGAACTGCGGACACCAGAGGGAACAAACTATTAGTTACAAATTCAAGGAAAGGATTTTACTTGATAACGGTGATAACAGCGCAGGCATAAGCAAAAATCATCTATTGCGCCCGAAACCCTGATTCTCTCGTGAGGCGGATGGAGCGGGATTGATAAGCTCTGTTGAATCCGGCAATCCGAAATTTTTAAAACAACGCTA